>CAJUQM010000011.1 GCA_910588005.1 uncultured Oscillibacter sp. | reverse complement strand
AGCACCGCCGCGCAGCGGCGGCTTTGCCCTTGACAGGCAGCCCCGGCTGTGCTATTGGGTGGCGCGGCGACGGGGGATACATCCAGCAGAGCCTCCGTGGAGGAAGCGGGGAAATGGGCGGGTCCCTTCTGGTCACGGTGTCCAGAAGATATACAAAAACACCGCTCCGTTTTAGCGGAAGCGGTGCTTTGCGTAAGGTTGACAGCCCATTAAATTGTTGTGCTTTTGTATGCTCTTGTTAAGGGAAGATATCATTTAAATATAAAAAAGCAACAAAAAGGTCGACCTTTTGGGACTGCCCTTTGGTAAAATAATGGGACATACCTTTGTGGAATCTCCCCATAGCGGCAAAAGAGCGCTTGCCAATCCCCCATTGCTGGGGTATACTACGTTCCGTAGCCTGTGCCGCTGTTCAGCGCTGCCGGCACGGCGGAGGAGGTGACCGGCCATGATTCGAGAAAGGCGTTTTTACCGTGCTTTTTTTGCCCTGGCGATGTCCCTGGCCCTTCAGAACCTGCTGACCTTTGGGGTGAACCTGATGGACACGGTGATGCTGGGACGGTACAGCCAGGACGCCATGAGCGGTGTGAGCCTCTGTAATCAGGTGCAGTTTTTGCTCCAGATGCTGGTGACCGGCGCGGGAGAGGGAGCCGTGGTGCTGGGCGCCCAGTACTGGGGGAGAGGCAGGCTGGAACCGGTTCCCCACATCATCGGCGTGGCGCTCCGCTTCGGCGGAGGGCTGGCGGCGGCGCTGCTTGCCCTGGTGCTGATCGCGCCGGAGGCGCTGCTGCGGCTGCTGTCCAACGAGGAAGCGGTGATTGCCCAGGGCGTTCAGTATTTTCAGATCATCTGCTTTACATATGTCATTTTTACGGTTACTAATATTCTGGTGGCCTCCCTGCGGTCTGTGGGCATTGTCAGGATTGGCTATGTGGTTTCCCTCTCCACGCTGGGGATCAATGTGTCGCTCAATTACCTGCTGATCTATGGGCGCTGGGGCTGTCCGGAGCTTGGGGTCCGGGGGGCAGCGGTGGCCACGCTGGTCTCCCGGTGCATGGAGCTGGTGATTGTTGTCTGGTTTTTGAAATGCCGGGAGAGACAGCTGCGCCTTACGGCGCGGAAGCTGCTCTTCATCGATAGGAGCTACATCCGGGATTATAACCGGGTTTCCGCGCCGGTGCTGGTGAATCAAGCGCTGTGGGGCGTGGCGCAGATGGTGCAAACCGGCATTCTGGGCCATCTGGGCGGGGATGTGACGGCGGCCAACGCCATCGCCGTGCAGGTGTACCAGGTTCTCTCCGTAGTGGCCTACGGCGCGGCCTCCGCCTCTGGTATTGTGATTGGAAAGGCTGTCGGCAGTGGAAGGCGGGAGGAGCTGCGGCCGTTGGTCGCCACGCTCCAAGTGCTGTTTGTCCTCATTGGGCTGGGTTCCGGCGGCGCCATTTTCCTGCTGCGGCGTCCCATTCTGGCGGTATTCGGCGGCGCGCTGACGGCGCGGGCCTGGACGCTGGCCATGCAGTTTATGGCGGTGATTGCCCTGACCACAGTGGGTACCGCCTACCAGATGTCCTGTGATAACGGTATTATCCGGGGCGGGGGAGACACGGCTTTCAGCGCCAAGATGAACCTTGTCAGTATGTGGGGCATTGTGGTGCCGCTGTCTGCCCTGGCGGCCTTTTGCTGGGAGTGTGCCCCGGTGGTGGTGTTTTTTCTGCTGAAATGGGATCAGCTTTATAAGATCGCGCCCGTGGCCCTCCGGCTCCGCAGCTGGAAGTGGGTGCGGACGGTTACCAGGCCGGACGGCGGTGCCGCCGGCCGGAAAGGGGGAGCGGGATGAGACTCGCGGTAAAGACCTGCACATTGGAGATGCCCTATGAGGCAATGCTGGATTTCTGTGTGGAACAGGGGGTTTCCGCCCTGGAGATCGGCACCGGAAATTGGTCCGCCGCTCCCCATATCGATCTGGACGGCCTGCTGGATTCAAAGGCCGCCCGGGAGTGCTGGCTGGACGCGCAGCGGCGGAGGGGACTGTCCCTCTGCGCCCTGAACTGTTCCGGCAATCCGCTGGCCTATGGGGACCATATGGCGGTGACGGAGAAGACCTTTCGTCTGGCAGAGCTGTTGGGCGTGGAGAAGATTGTGATGATGAGCGGCCTGCCCGCAGGGTGTGCCGGAGACCGGACGCCGGTGTGGGTCACCGCTTCCTGGCCGCCGGAGACCCAGGATATTTTGGACTATCAGTGGAATGAGGTGGCCATTCCCGCCTGGCGGCGGCTGGCGCGGCTGGCGGGGGAGCGCGGCATCCGGCAGATTGCCCTGGAAAATCACGGGATGCAGCTGGTATACAATCCGGAGACACTGCTGCGGCTCCGAGAGGCGGTGGGACCTGTGGTTGGTATGAACCTGGACCCCTCTCATCTGTTCTGGATGGGAGGAGACCCCATAGAGGCCGCCCGGGTTCTAGGGGAGAACGGCTGCCTCTACCACATCCATGGCAAAGACGCCCGGCCGGAGCGCCGGATGTCCGGTCCCAATGGGATGCTGGATTCCAAACCCATCGGCGCATTTCGGGACCGGGCATGGAACTATGTGGCGGTGGGCGCGGGGCATGGTCTCCAGTGGTGGCGGGAATTTTTCTCTGTGGCGCGGATGTGGGGCTATGATGGGGACGTCTCCCTGGAGATGGAGGATCTGACGCTGCCTATGCTGGATGGACACCTGGCCTCCCTGCGGACGCTGCGGGATGCGCTGGCGCTTTGAAATTCGCGTTAATCCGGCATTTGCCGGTTCTGAAACAGAGTTTAGGCATTTTTTTGATCGGGGACGCAGGTTCCGAGAAAGGAGACCGATGATGTTTGGCCGAAAAAGAGAGGGGCGGGAGGCTAAGGAGCGCCCTCCCTTCAACCCTCGAAGCCGGGTGAGCCTGTATGCTATGGGCGGGTTGTACCTGGGGTATTTGCTCTACCAGCTGGTAGGTCCCTATTTAGGGGAGGCGGGGACCGCGCCCTCCGTTCCAACTCTGCTGCTGGGTATCTTGGTGCTTGGCGGCGGTATGGCGGCGCTGTTTTACCTGGCCTGGAAAATGTATCAGATGCCCGTTCCGGTGGAGGATGAGACGGCCCTTCCGGAAGAGTCCCCTTCGGATGGGGAAAAAGACGGCGGGGCGGATGACGGAGAGCCGGGATAGGTGTTCCGGCTCTCCGCAGAGCCAAAGAGGAAATCGGCGGGGAGCTGACGGAGAAGCTCCGGGAAAACACAAATATTCGCAAAAGAACACACGTCCCGGCACGGAACTGTGCCGGGATGTGTGTTTTACTTATCAGACGACGGCCAAGGCCCGGTAGACATCTAAAATGCGTCCGGACAGCGGATTTTCCGGGGTTAGGCCTGTGTAGGCCGCCAGGGCCGCCGCAGGGCCGTCAGACTGAATCTTTTGGAGCATCTCTACGCTCTGCTTGTCGTGGGGGCAGTCAAATCGGAGGGCCGCCGCTGCGCCGAAAATCAGATGGTCCACCGGCAGTCCGTAGGAATCCGCTGTTGCCAGGGGCTTGATGAGCCGGTCGGCAGGGTCCAGCTTGCGCAGGGGTTCCCGGCCCACGCGCTCCACCTCGTCCGCCAGGTAGGGGTTGCTCAGGCGGGCGAAGATCTTCTCAATATAGGCGTGGTGAGCGCCGGCGTCAAAAGAAAACTCCCGGATCAGGCCTTCGCCGCTCTCGCGCATGGCGGCATGGACGATCCCGCCGACGGCGGGGTCCTGGATGCTCTCCAAAATGGTCTTATAGCCCTTCAGATAGCCGAGATACGCGCAGATCGCGTGGCCGCTGTTGAGAGTGAACAGCTTTCGCTCCAGATAGGCCGGGAGATGATCCACAAAAGTCAATCCCTCAATTTGCGGCTTTTCGCCCTTCCAGAGAGCGGATTCCACATCCCACTCGGCGTATCGCTCCACCGCCGCGTCCAGAGGATTCTCAAAGTTGGACTTGGGGCAGATGCGGTCTACGGCGCAGTCGGCAAAGCCGGCGTACTCCTCTGCAAAGGCCTGTTCCTCCGTACTGAGGTGTTCAAAGACGAATCCCTTCAGGCGGGTGGTGGTCCGCAGGCCGTTTTCACAGCAGACGATATTCAGGGGAGAGTGGTTGCCATCCCGCATTCTCGCCTGGATGCCGGCGGCAATGGGTCTGGCGATGACCGGAGCCACCAGGGGGCCGACCGCTGTGGCGATGAGATCGCATTCGGCAATGGCGGGAATGACCTCGTCCGTGCCGGAGTTGATGGCGCTGATATTTTCGATCTCCATCTCGCCGCACTCCCGGTCCAGAATATGGACGGTATAGTGCCTGCGGGTGTTGATCTCCTGAATAATGGATTCCACCACGTCCGCGAAAGTGACATGCCAGCCCGCCTTTTCCAGAAGCGCGCCGATGAAGCCGCGGCCGATACTGCCGGCGCCGAACATAATTGCCTGCTTCATAAATCCTCCTCAACGAAATAAATGATCTGAAAGTCCGTGCGGTCCAAAGCTGCCGCTGAAACAGCATACCACTTTTTTCCGGTTTGGACAAGGTAAAAATCGGGATATGCCTAGGATTCCCGATTTGCGGAGGAAGATCTGGCGAGGGTGGCGGAAACATCTGGGGCGGACCCGCGACGCGGGTCCGCCCTGAATTTCTGTAAAAAACTTTTTAGACTGTGGGATACTCGCCGTCCCAAAGAACCTTGCGGAACTTCATGGGATCGGTGTTGCCCTCGGTGGAGAACATGAGCACCTGGCTGTAGCGGTCCAATTCCACGGCTTCCCGCAGATCTCTGTACGCGTCGGTCTCCATCACGGCGGCGATGAGACCCATGCCCACCGCGCCGCTCTCGCCGGAGATGACGACGGGGTCACCCTTTACGGGTACGCCCAGCATCCGCATGCCCCGGGCACTGACCCAGTCGGGGCAGGAGACGAAGGCGGAGACATGGTTGCGCAGAATGTCCCAGGAGATGGTGTTGGGTTCACCGCAGGCCAGACCCGCCATAATGGTTTTGAGGTCGCCGGTCACTGCCCGGGGAGAACCGTCTCCGGCCACGGCGCCCCGGTAGAGGCAGTCCGCCGCCTGGGCTTCCATTACGATGAACTTGGGGGGATCATTGGGGAAGAGGTTGGTGTAGTATCCTACCACGGCGCCGGCAAGACTGCCCACGCCGGCCTGGATTAACACATGGGTGGGACGGTTGACGCCGATCTGCCGCAGCTGATCGGCGGATTCACTGGCCATGGTGCCGTAGCCCTGCATAATCCAGGAGGGGATCTCCTCATAGCCCTCCCAGGCGGTGTCCTGAACAATGACGCCATGGTCCGTCTGGGCGGCCTCGGCAGCGGCCAGGCGTACGCAATCGTCGTAGTTCAGCTCTTCAATGGTCACCTGGGCGCCCTCTTTGGCAATGTTGTCAAACCGGGGCTGGCTGCTGCCCTTGGGCATATGGACCACCGCCTTTTGGCCCAGCTTGTGGGCCGCCCAGGCTACGCCCCGGCCGTGGTTGCCGTCGGTGGCGGTGAAGAAGGTGGCCTGGCCGAACTCCTGGCGGAACGCCTCGCTGGTGAGGTAGTCGTAGGTCATCTCGGACACGTCCCGGCCCATCTCCTGGGCGATGTAGCGGGCCATGGCAAAGGACCCGCCCAACACCTTGAAGGCATTGAGACCGAAGCGGTGGGCCTCATTTTTTACAAATAGGCCGCCCAGCCCCAGATACTTGGCCATGCCGTCCAGCTGGGCCAGAGGGGTGATGGAGTACTGGGGAAAGCTGCTGTGAAAAAAGCGGGCTTTCGCCACATTGGGCAAGGACATGACGGGGAGCTGCTGGTCGCCGCTTTTGGGCATGTGGTTGGCAGTCCACTTGATGGCCTCTTTCATAGTCGAACGCCTCCAAAAAAATATTTTTTATTTCTAAAATTTTTTTAGCCTACGATGGCTATGATAGCACAAAAAAAGAAAAAAGCAAGACGGAAACTAAAAAAATTTTAGGAAAACTAAAAAAATGTAAGAGGCAAAGGGCGGAGAGAGGTCTGAGGAGCCGCTTTCGAAAGAAGCGGCTGGTTTCGTCCGGCGGTTTCCTGCTCTTAATAGGGAAGTTCGGACCTGCCGTCCATGAAGTCCAGCACCCGCTGCCGCTGCCCCTCGTCGGTGATGAGGGCAGGGCAGTAATTGTTTACCTTGCCGGTGTGTACGTAGCAGGGAATCAGTTCCGAGGAGGCATCTGCCAGCCGGCCGTCCTCCACCGTCAGGGTCAGCTGATAGATAACGGTGCGGTTTTTCGGCTGCCGGCTTCCGCCGTAGCAGAAATTTCCAAGAGAATACACAATCTCCGCACCCTGGTAGGTCTCCCGGGGCTGGAGCACGTGGGGATGGCTCCCCAAAACCAAATCCGCCCCGGCGTCCACCAGGCGGCGGGAGGCCCGGACCCTCCAGGCCTCCGGCGTGTGGACGCCCTCCGTTCCCCCGTGATAAAAGACGATCTGATAGTCGGACTCCTCCTCTGCGGCGCGGAGACGGCCGGCGATGGAGGCGGCCTGGCCCTCGTTCCACAGGCCGTTGCAGATCACGGCGATCCGAAAACCGTTCTTCTCTAAATAGAGGGGATGGGTGTTGTCGCCGTATTGAAGACCGGCGTCTGAGACGGCCCGCACCGTATCGGCGTAGCCTGCCGCTCCGTAGTCATGGGTGTGGTTGTTGGCAAGGGATACGGCTTCGATTCCGGCGGCGGTGAGAATGGCGGTGCTGTCTGTGCCGCCGCGGAACCAGAAGGCGGGGGCGGTGTCTTTTTCACGGGGCGTTAGATTCCGGTCTGTCAGCACATTTTCCAGGTTGACCACGGTAAAGTCGTCGGCTTCAAAAATCGGCCGCACGTTTTGCAAAAAATACCCGGGTTCCTGCTTGGCGGCATAGTCCAGGAAGTTTCCCGCGGCCCGCTGGCCGTGGGCGGAGGCCAGCAGCATGTCCCCCGTAAAGGACAGGACGATCTCAAAGGAGCCGTCCTCCGGCGTTTTTTCCTCCGGAGGTTCCACGGCCTCCAGGGACGCCTGCCCCGGTGCTTCCGCGGGGGTCTCCGCCGGGGGAGGCGGCCAGTGGGTTGAGAAGGGGGCTTTTGTCCGCAGGGATTCCGGCGCCGCCGGCGCCGCGGGAGCCATGACGGGGCAGACCGTCAGATAAAGCGCCGCCAACAGGCTGATCCAGTGTCTAAAATTCATGACGGCCCTCCCCTTTGGCAAATGGCGAAATATACATTACGATCCACTATATCATCTTGTATGCGGCAAGTCGAGAAAAATTTGGCGACGGAGGGGGTAAAAAGCGGCTTGACAACGGATGGATGGAAATGATATGGTATTTCCGAGAAATGGAAACGTTTGCGAAAACAGGACCAGCCTGATAGAGCCGGTAGAGCAGATAAATTTTCGGTCTGCCGGACGTTTGCTTCGGCAGCGGCGCCCATTGGCGCGGGGAGGTATTTATGGACGGATTGTCCAATGCGGAGCGGCAGCGTCTGGGAGCGCTGCTGGACCACGATACGCAGGCGCATGTCATGGAGATGATTCCCCAATTTTCCCAGGCGGAGGTCTACAACATGGTCCCTGCACCGCAGCCGGTCTCCGATGCGCTGGGAACGCTGGTGTTCAACATGGAGCGGGGCGTGCACTTGGCGGAGCTGGGGGACTTTTTAGAGACTTGCCCGGCGGTGCGGCCCCTTGACCTGATTTTGGCCAACGAGCTGGACGACGGCTGTGTGCGCTCGGGAGGGAGGAACACCACCCTGGAGCTGGCCCGCCGTCTGGGTATGAACACGGCCTTTGGCCTGGAGTTTATCGAGCTGGTGAATGGAGAGGACCCCAAGGGCTTCCACGGAAATGCGGTCTTTTCCCGTTGGCCGATCCGGTGGGCCGGAGTGGTCCGCCTGCCGGAGCAGTACAACTGGTACGTTGACCGCCAGCGCCGGATTGGAGGCCGTCTGGCCGTGCTGGCGGAGCTGGATGTAGGCGGGGTGCCGGTGGGCGTGGGGACGATTCACCTGGAAAACCGCACCCATGGTCCCGGCCGTCAGGCCCAGCTGGAGACGGTGCTGGCCGCGGCGGAGAGATGGTTTCCCCGTATGCCGGTGATCCTGGGAGGCGATTTGAACACCAATACCTTTGACGGCAGGGACAAGGATTCCATTCAGACTGTGGCCGGAGATCCGGTTCTCCAGCGGCGGTGCCTGGAGGATGTGGCCGCGTGGGAGGGCTGCTTGACTGCGGCGGAGGCGGCGGGCTACCGTCTGCTGCCGGAGGAGCCGCTGCCCACCCGGCGCAAGCCCCTGCCGGGCGGCGGGCACCTGGACCTGCGGCTGGACTGGCTGCTGGTCCGGGGAGTGCGGCCTGAGGAGAGCCGCACGGTTTCCACCCGGCGGGCGGACTGCGGGTTCGCTTTGGCCGGGTCTGCCCTGGCCGTCTTTGCCGGCGAGGAGCTGTCCGATCACAACGCGGTCTGGGCCTCCTGCCGGATTCCCGGCGGAGAGAGCCAATAGAGGGGAAAAGGCCGGGAGATGCGTTTTGCGTCTCCCGGCCTGCCGCTGTCTTTAGTTTTTTTATGCAAGAGAAATTGATTTGCAGGCGCCGGAGTGGTATACTTGTCCTGTCACGGAGGGGAAAGGGTTCCGGGCTGTGAATGCGGGATGTTTTTCAGATTGAAAGAATAGATGCCCCGGGGCGGAAAAGACGGGTTGGGATATGGAGCCGCCGGAGTGAGTGCGTTCTATGCGGAGGAGATTGGTTATGAGCGCGGTGACAATCAGAGACGCGAGACTGGAAGACGCGGAGCGCATCTTAGAGATTTATACATATTATGTTGAGAATACGGCAATATCGTTTGAGTGCCAAGTTCCGCCGCTTTCAGAGTTTCAGGACCGTATGCGGAAAACGATGCGGCGGTATCCCTACCTTGTTGTGGAGCAGGAGGGAAGGATTCAAGGTTATGCGTATGCCGGGGCATTTGTGGGGCGGGCCGCATATGATTGGTCGTGCGAATTGACGGTGTACCTCCACCGTGCCGCCCGAAAACGGGGCCTGGGCAGGGCGCTGTATGAAGCGCTGGAAGAGAGGCTGAGGGAAATGGGCATTTTGAACCTGTACGCCTGTGTCGCCGACCCGGTGGTTGAGGATGAGTATCTGAATCGAAATAGCGCGGAGTTCCATGGGCATTTGGGCTTTTCGAAAGTGGGGGAGTTTCACGGATGCGGCTGCAAGTTCGGCCGTTGGTACAATATGATCTGGATGGAGAAGCTGATCGGAGAACACAGACCGGGGCCGCAGCCCGTGAGGTTTCAGGCATAGAAAAAATTGCTTTTAAGGTTCCTTGATTCGGCCCCGCACTTCCCGCAAGGCGGTATTTTGAAAGCGGTCCTTTGGAAGGAGGACAAATGACGGACATTCTGCCCAAAATTGATGAACCGGCGGAGACGTCCCGGCATGTTTCCGTTTGCTGTCCCGGAGACGTCAGACGAGAGATGCTTTTTGATAGAAGATTTGTCCGAAATAGCAGAAAAGCGCTGAAGGAAGAGCTTTGCAGGCTGCTGCCCGAAAGGGAGTGGGGCAAAAATCTGGAGCCGGAGCTGCCGGCCCGGTTACCCGCTGTTTTGGGGGAGATAGCCGAAAAAGAGTTTTATCTGTGGTATTCTTCCTGACGGCAATGCCGTGGTGATTCTAAACGGTGATGATCCCGATATGATTCTATGCAGCCCGGACAAACGGCCGCGCCGTCTTGTGTTGCGGTTAGCTGGAGCGGAAGGACTCTTCTTTTGTGAGACGCCGGGAACACTGAGGTGAATGGGGATTTGTGAAGAGACATAGAGAATGTTTTTTGAATAAGACACGAGTTGCCGGAAAAGGAGTGTACCTATGAAAATCGGATTGCAATTTGCCATGCCCGTGGAGTTCCGCGCCCTGCCGGGAGCCAGGGACCTGGGACCCTTTGAGACGGTCTCCGGCGTGCCGTTCTATGATCTGGGGCCGGGGATAATTGCCTGCGTGGGCGGTGTCAGCAAGGTGAACGCCGCTATGGCGGCGGAGATTCTCTGCCTGAAATACGGCGTGGATTTGATTTTGAACGCCGGAATTGCGGGCTGTGCCACGGATCTGCCCACCGGCACGTTGGCGGTGGCCTCGGACTTTGTCCAGCACGATGTGGACACCTCCGGCGCAGGAGACCCGGTGGGCCTGGTCTCCACCGTGAACCGGACGGAGTTCCCCACATGGGAGCCGGAGCGGTGCGCGGCTCTGCTGCGCACACTGGGCTGCGCGCCTCTCCTGGGGCGGGTGGCCACGGGGGATTGGTTTGCCGTTAAGGGGGAGCGTTCTGTCTGGATTCGGGATACGTTCCATCCGGATTTGGTGGAGATGGAGGGCTGTGCCATTGCCCAGGTGTGCCTGCGGAACGGCGTGCGTTTCGTCTCGCTGAAATCAGTGTCCGACCATCTGTTTTACGACGGGCAGATGGAGGAGTATTTTGACTACGGACAGGCGCTGGAAGCGCTGGGCAGGATTGTTCTGCCCTTTGCAAAATTACTGCAACAGGAGGAGACATAATATGGAACGCATCGCCAGTTTTACCGTGGACCATGATAAACTGCTGCCCGGCCTCTATCTCTCCCGCCGGGACGGGGACGTGGTGACTTTTGACCTGAGGTTCAAAAAGCCCAACACCGGAGATCTGCTGACCAATGCCGAGATGCACTCCGCGGAGCATTTGATTGCCACGCTGCTGCGCAATTCCAAAGACAAGGATGCCGTGGTTTATTTCGGACCCATGGGATGCCAGACCGGGTTTTACTTTTTGTTTGACGGCAGCCGCCTCTCCCTGGAGGGGGCCGTGGCGCTGCTGAAAGAGGTCTTTGCCGCCGCCGGGGAATTCCAAGGCGAGATGCCGGGCAAGAGCGCCAAAGAGTGCGGCAACTACATCAATCTGGACGTGGAGACCGGAAGAGCCGTCTGCAGGTTCTATGCGGATTTAATCGCGGACTGGACCGCAGAGCGGCTGTCTTATAGTTAAGTGGAATGATAGACGCGGAGGGATTATTATGACTGGAGAGCGCAAGAGGAGTTGGAAGCGCTATGGAATCATTGCGGCCTGCGGGGCGCTGGTTCTGGCAGTGGGATTCGGGGCTTACCGGATGGGCCGGTCCGCAGGTCCCGGCAGCGGAGATATCGGAAAGGAGGCGGCGAAGGCCGCCGCCTTGAATCATGCCGGAGTCATGGAGGATGCGCTTTCCAGATATGAGATCACGTTGGACGAGAGTGACGGGACCGCGGTCTACGATGTGGAGTTTGAGGCGGAGGGGTGCACCTACGATTACGCGGTCAGCGCTGTAGACGGCAGCATTGTAAAGTTCAGCCGCGAAACGGGCGGTACTCCGGCGGCGGACCGGAACACGGAGATCCCCGTTCCGGAGGACGGGCAGATCAGCGAGGCCCAGGCCTGGGAGATTGCTTACGGCCACGCCGGTGTGGCGGCGGAGGACGCCGCCGTTTTCCGGGGGGGAGAACTGGACTACGATGATGGCGTTCTGGTCTACGAGCTGGAGTTTTTCTCCGGCGGATATGAGTACAACTACGAGATCAACGCCGCCGACGGCAGTGTGGTGAAGTTTGAAAAGGAGGCGGACAAGAAGGGCGGCTCCGCTCAGCCGCCTGCCGGGAATCCTCCGGCGGCGCCGTCCCA
The DNA here is from genome assembly GCA_910588005.1 of uncultured Oscillibacter sp. GTDB lineage: Bacteria > Bacillota > Clostridia > Oscillospirales > Oscillospiraceae > Oscillibacter. Next base: position 52,074 of record CAJUQM010000011.1, on the reverse strand, counting down.
AAATGCCGCCGGCAACTCCGCAAAGACACCTTCCGTAGCGTCCTCCGGCGCCGGAAATATCAGTGAGGCCCAGGCAAAAGAGATCGCCCTGGCCCATGCCGGTGTGGCGGCGGACAGCGTCTCCGGCTACAAGTGGGAGCTGGATTATGACAATGGTATCTCGGTATATGAGCTGGAATTTTTCTCCGGCGGATATGAGTACGGCTATGAGATCAAAGCCGCTGACGGCGGCATTTTGAAATTTGAGAAAGAGGCGGTTGACGCCTATGCCGCCTCCCAATCTGTCCAGGGCGCTCCTGCGGACGCCGCTCCGGCGTATATCGGCGAGGCCCGGGCTAAGGAGATCGCCTACGGCCATGCCTGCCTCACGGCGGACGCGGTGGTTTACTGCGGGGTGGAGTTGGATCACCACAGCCGCCATCACAGCGGCTATGGGGAACACCATGCGGCGGGATGCTGCGCCTATGAGATCGATTTTAAGTCTGGCGGTTATGAGTACGAGTACAAAATTGACGCCGTCACCGGGGAGATTTTAGAGTTTGAGCAGGGGGTGGACGATTAAACAGAGAATTTTATCAAATTTCTCCCAAGAATCCGTTGACTTTTTTAAATTCTGCTGATATACTTGGTGAGCCGCTTTGAATGGGTCTTAGAAGCGTCCCTGCGGACCACCCCCGACAGCGAGCCCGTAATGAAGGAGTTGAAATAAGCATGAACGCAATTATCGTGACCGGCGGCAAGCAGTACAAGGTGGCCGAGGGCGACGTGGTCTACATCGAGAAGCTGGACCAGGAAGCCGGCGACACCGTGAAGTTCGACCAGGTCCTGGCCGTCATCGACGGGGAGAAGGCCACTTTCGGCGCTCCCACCGTGGCGGGCGCCTCTGTGGAGGCCACCGTGGTGAAGAACGGCAAGGGCAAGAAGATCCGCATCTTCAAGTACAATCCCAAGAAGGGCTACCGCAAGCGCCAGGGCCATCGCCAGCCTTATACCAAGGTTGAGATCGCCAAGATCTCCGTCTGAGCATGACCACCGTCACATTCCGTGTGGAGGACAGCCGGATTACCGGGTTTGACTCCCAAGGCCACAGCGGCTATGCCGAAGCGGGCGCGGATATCGTTTGTGCCGCCGTCACCAGTGCCATCCGCTTGGTGGAGGCCACCGTCAACGACGTGTTGGGACTGGCGGCGTCCGTGAAGGTGCGGGAGAGGGATGCGTTTATCTCCCTCCGGCTGCCGGGGGGGCTGGCTCCCACGGCGGAGAGTACCTGTCAGGCGCTTTTGACAGGATTGATGGTCTATCTCACCGAGCTTCACGACGAGTACCCTGAAAATATTGAAGTTTTGGAGGATGAATAAGTCCTCCCCATCTAAAAAAACGAAGAAAGGATGGTCCGTTATCATGATTCGTATTGGTCTTCAGTTCTTCGCCCACAAAAAGGGCGGCGGCTCCACCAAGAACGGCCGTGACTCCAAGGCCAAGCGCCTTGGACCCAAGCGCGCCGACGGTCAGTTTGTCAAGGCCGGCAATATCCTGGTCCGCCAGCGCGGCACCCACATCCACCCCGGTGTGAACGTGGGGATCGGCACCGACGACACCCTGTTCGCCAAGGCGGACGGCGTGCTCCGTTTTGAGCGGCTGGGCAAGGATCGCAAGCAGGCCTGTGTGTACGAGGCCGAATAAAGCGTACTGAGGGACTCGGACGGGCGTCCGGGTCCCTTATGCTTTTCCACCCGGGGGGAGATGTGGGGACGGGTGCGCTCCGTTTTACCCGCCGGGCCAATCTATTGACGAACCCCAATATTTCCGCTAAAATAGACCAGACTATCTAAAGATCATACCCGCGTTTCGGAGAAGACAGAGGAGGTGCCTCTATGGCGACTGCATTTATTGACAAAGCCCATATCACCGTTCAGGCCGGCAGCGGCGGCAACGGCGTGGTGGCCTTTCACCGGGAGAAATATGTGGCGGCCGGAGGACCCGACGGAGGGGACGGCGGAAGAGGCGGGTCCATTATCCTGGTGGTGGATGACAATATGTCCACTCTGATGGACTTCCGCTACAAGCGCAAATATGTGGCGGGGAACGGCGGAGACGGCCAAGGCAAGCGGAAGTCCGGCAAAGACGGGGAGGACCTGGTGATCCGTGTTCCCCGGGGCACGCTGGTGCGGGATGCGGAGACCAATGAGATTATTCAGGATATGTCCGGCTCGGAACCCTTTACCCTGTGCAGGGGGGGGCGGGGCGGCTGGGGCAATATGCACTTTGCCACGCCCACCCGGCAGGTGCCCCGGTTCGCCAAGGCGGGACTTCCCGGAGAGAGTCACGAGGTGGTCCTGGAGCTGAAGCTCCTGGCGGATGTGGGTCTCATCGGTTTTCCCAACGTGGGCAAATCCACGCTGCTGTCTGTGGTGTCCAAGGCACAGCCAAAGATTGCCAACTACCACTTTACCACCCTGTATCCGAACCTGGGTGTGGTGTGGGTGGATGAGGGGGTCAGCTTTGTCATGGCGGATATCCCCGGGATTATCGAGGGGGCCAGCGGCGGCGCGGGCCTGGGACACGATTTTCTGCGCCACATTGACCGCTGCCGCCTGCTGGTTCACGTGGTAGACGTCTCCGGCAGCGAGGGGCGGGACCCGGTGGCAGACTTTGAGACCATCAACGCGGAACTCCGGAAGTACAGTCCTCAGCTGGCGGAGCGGCCCCAGATTGTGGCGGCCAATAAGGCGGATATTATGGAGGACCGGGAGAACCTGGAGCGGCTCCGTTCCCATGTGGAGGCGCAGGGCTTTACCCTGCTGGAGATCTCGGCCGCGGCCCACCGGGGTACACGGCGGCTGGTGGAAAAGGCGGCGGAGATGCTGTCTGTTCTGTCCCCCGTGGCGGTATATGAGCCGGAGTATGTGCCAAAGCCGCCGGAGGTAGACCGCTCCGCCCCCCTGGAGATCCGCCGCAGCGACGACGGCACCTGGCTGGTGGACGGTCCCTGGCTCCAGCGGCTTATGGGCAACGTCAACTTTGCCGATTACGAGAGCCGCATGTGGTTTGACAAGACGCTGCGGGAGTCCGGACTGTTCCGGCGGCTGGAGGAGATGGGCATTCAGGATGGGGACACGGTCTCCATGTATGACTGGGAGTTTGAATACCAGCGGTGAGCCGGGAAAACCGGGACGGAGAAAATGGAGGCGGACCCCTACGGGGTCCGCCTTTTCCGCTCTCAGGCGAGTTCAGTTCAGCGTATCCGCGGCCTGGGTAAAGAGATCCCTGACCCGCTCCGCCATGGCGGGGCAGGTCGTCAGGTCCGGGTCGGCGTCCAGCAGTTCCGCCGCCGCCGTCTGGGCTTCCTTCAATAGGCCTGTGTCGCAGCCGATATCGGCAATCCGCAGTCCCGGCAGACCGTGCTGCCGCTGGCCGAAGAAATCTCCGGGGCCCCGGAGGCGCAGGTCCTCCTCTGCAATTTTGAACCCGTCGGAGGTCTTTGTCATCACCTTCAGCCGCTGCCGGGTCTCCTCATTCCGGCTGTCGGAGACCAGCACGCAGTAGGACTGGTGCGGCCCGCGGCCCACCCGGCCCCGCAGCTGGTGGAGCTGGGAGAGGCCAAAGCGCTCCGCATTTTCAATGATCATGAGAGAGGCGTTGGGTACGTCCACCCCCACCTCAATGACGGTGGTGGAGACCAGGACATCCGTCTCGTGAGCGGAGAAGGCGGCCATCACCGCCTCCTTTTCTCTGGGTTTCATCTTTCCGTGGACAAAGGCAACCCGCAGGTCCGGCAGGGCCTGGGTCTGGAGCATGCGGGCGTATTCCGTCACGGCCTTTCGCTCGTCTGGCAGGTCCTCGTTTTCCGACACCATCGGGCAGACCACGTAGGCCTGCCGCCCCTCCGACACCTGCTTGCGGATGAAGCCGTACAGCCGGGGGTGGTAGCTTCCGGGGACGGTGTAGGTCTCCACGGCCCGCCGCCCGGGGGGGAGCTGGTCAATGACGGATACGTCCAAATCGCCGTATAGGATCAGGGCCAGCGTTCGGGGAATGGGGGTGGCGGACATAACCAGGGTGTGAGGACGGCAGCCCTTGGCAATCAGCGCCGCCCGCTGGCCCACGCCAAAGCGGTGCTGCTCGTCCGTTATTACGAGGCCGAGATTGGCATACGCCACGCCGCCGGTGATGAGAGCGTGAGTGCCGATGGCAAAATCAATCTGCCCTGCCGCCAGTTGGGCGGAGACGGATTTTTTTGCCTTTGCCGGGGTGGAGCCGGTGAGCAGGGCGCACCGGATGCCCAGGTCCTCCAGCAGGGGGGCCAGTCCTGCGTAATGCTGCTGGGCCAGAATTTCCGTGGGGGCCATCAATGCTGCTTGGCGGCCATTTTTTACGGCGTAGTAGACACAGGCGGCGGCCACCATGGTTTTGCCGGAACCCACGTCTCCCTGGCACAACCGGTTCATAGGGGTGCCGGAGGCCATATCCGCCAGCGCCTCATCTACACACCGCCGCTGGGCAGCAGTTAGTGTAAAGGGGAGAGACTTGTAGAATATATCCATATCCACCGCGGCGCAGGGAGGGACGGAGACGGTCACTCTTCGGTTCCGCAGCCGCCGGAGACCAATGGCAAAGAGGAACAGCTCCTCGAAAGCCAGCCGCCGCCGTGCCAGGTCCAAGGCCTCCGGAGACTCCGGGAAGTGGATGTTCTCAAAGGCATAGCCCACATGGCACAAATAATGCTCCCGGCGCACACTGTCCGGCAGGATGTCCGGCAGAATATCTGCGCAGCTGTCCAGACCTTGGCGGATTGACCGCCGCAGCACCAGCTGGCTGACCCCGGCGGTGAGGGGATAGACGGGTACGATGCGGCCCGTGACCTCCCGCCGTCCCTCCGGCTCCACTACAGGGGAGGTCATCTTGCGGCGGGAGCCGTGTCCCTCGGCCCTGCCGTAAAATATATAGGTCTCTCCGAGATGGAGATTGTTTTTCAGCCAGGTTTGGTTGAAGAAGGTGACGTCCAATGCGCCGGACTCGTCTACTGCCCGGAGTTTTACCAGCTCCATACCCCTGCGGACGTGGGTGACGGAGGGAGAGGCGGCGACCATGGCCGCGCAGCAGGCGGGTTCATCGGGGGGAAGCTCCGCGATGGGCCGGAGGATCGTGCGGTCCTCATACCGCCGGGGAAACCAGGAGATCAGATCCCGCAGGGTCCGGATCCCCAGCTTCTCTAAGGATTTAGCCCGCTGTTCGCCGATGCCCTTGATAGTCCGCACGTCTGTGGACAGGTCCGCCATGGCGCCATCCTCCTTCCGTCTGTTGGCATTTCCATTATAGTCAAATTTTGAGAACTTGCAATCGGATTTGTAACGAAATCCGAAATTCTCCGTCTTATGGACAAAGGAGGTGAGGAGATGCCCGATTTTGAGGAGGTCTACCGGCTGTACTTCGCCGACGTGTACAAATATATCCTGGCTCTGAGCCGGGACGGGGCTGTGGCGGAGGAGATCACCCAGGAGACTTTCTTCCGGGCCATCGCCACCATCGGCACCTTCCGGGGGGACTGCCAGCTGCGGGTGTGGCTGTGCCAGATCGCCCGGAATCTGTACACGGACCTCTGCCGGGAGCGGCGGCGGTTCCGGGACGGTCCCGCGGAGGCGGGGGACGGCGGCATTGAGGAGGGGTTCACCGGCCGGGACACCGCCCGGCAGCTCCACGTCCTGCTCCACGCCCTGCCGGAACCCTACAAGGAGGTGTTCTCCCTGCGGACCTTCGGGGAGCTGTCCTTCGCAGACATCGGGCTGCTGTTCCAGAAGAGCGAAAGCTGGGCCAGGGTGACCTACTTCCGGGCCAGGGGAAAATTGAAGGAGGGATTGGATGAACTGTAAAATCGTACAGGATCTGCTGCCGCTGTACCACGACGGCGTGTGCTCGGAGGAGAGCCGGGCGGCGGTGGAGGCACACCTGGCGGGCTGCGAGTCCTGCCGCCGGACGCTGACGGATATGAACGCGCCGCTGCCGGAGGCGGAGGGAAAGCGGAGTGAAGACGGCGCGGCGGTGGTGGAGAGGGTTGCCCGGGAGTGGCGGCGGCTCTGGCGGCGGGCGCTTCTGACGGGTGCCATTGCTGTGGCGGCGCTGAGCCTGGGCATCTTTGCTCTCTGGTACTCCGTAACCCAGTGCATAGTCCCCATGGACAGCGGGGACTATGCCTACCTGAATACCTGCGTCCTGGAGAGCGGCGAGATCTGCGTGGAGGCGGGGTTGAATAGGGCATGCCGGAACACCATATATTTTGAAAAAGAGGAGGATGGGGACCATCTCTGTATCAACCGTCCCCTTCTGCCGCTGAACATTTTTTTGGACAGAGGAGATCTGATGTTCCCGGAGGACCTGGTGGTGGTACGCTGGAAATTTGATCCCAGGTACTATTCCAGCAGAAAACCGGAAAGGGTGTATTTCGGTCTGAGAGAGGACTCAGCCCTGCTGTGGAGCGAGGAGGACGGCTATGCCGTATCTGCTGCCACAGAGACGGAGGAGGCCTTCTGGAACGACTGGTTCCCCGGCCATGTCTATTGACCCCGAAACCATACCCCCGTCCCCGCAGCCTCCAGGAGTGGAGGGGGGGTGTGCGGGGGGAACCTTCGTTCCCCCCGCGCCATTTCCATCACGGATACGTAAAAGCTCCCCCGGGCCAGCGGCCTGGGGGAGCTTTTATGTATCCTCGATTATTCCTCGGGGACGATGGCGCCGTTGGGGCAGGTGTCGCAGCAGGAACCGCAGTCCAGGCAAGCGGCAGCGTCGATGACGTAAGCGTCATCGCCCTGGCTGATGGCGCCGGCGGGGCAGGCGTCCGCGCAGGAACCGCAGCTGACGCAGGCAGAAGTAATCTTGTAGGCCATGGGAAGCACCTCCATTAGAATTTAACCTCATTGTAGCATACAATTTGAAAAAAGCAAGAGGAATGTTAAAATCATAACGGAAAATTTTGCGAAAATTTGCGGAGCGGGCAATCGCAAAAGTCTGCCACAACTGACAGTTCACAATTTGTTTTCAAATTGGTCAAGAAAAGTCAAAAATAATCTCTTGACATTTGTGGGGACCGTGGTATACTGACATCAGAACAAAGGTTAAAGAAAGTCAAAGTCAAAAAATGAGAGGTTGGATTTTGGAAGAAAGGGATGGTGTCCGATGGGGATTTCCGATTTGATCGCCGGTTTCCTGCAGGACAGTTTGGACGAGGCGGAAAACGGCGTGCTGGAGGTTCAGCGCAGCGATTTGGCCCAGCGGTTTAACTGCGTGCCCAGTCAAATCAACTATGTGATGAGCACCCGGTTCTCCCCGGAACGGGGCTATATCGTGGAGAGCCGCCGCGGCGGCAACGGTTACATCCGCATCACCCGGGTGCGAGTGGACCGCCAGACGCTTTTGATGCACGTCATCAATTCCCTGGGAGAGCGGCTGGATTTGCCCTCGGCCCGGGCGATCCTCGGTAATCTGGCTCAGTCCGGGGCGGTGGAGGAGAACATCTGCCAGGCGCTGCTGGCAGCGGTGGGCGATAAAGCGCTCTCTCCTGTGCCGCGGGCGCTGCGGGACCAGGTCCGTGCCGCTGTTATGAAGCAGGTTCTGATTTTGCAGGTTTAGCGCCCGGCCGATGGAAGCCTTTGAAGTATGTCAAAAATATATTGTAGATAGCAGGAGGTATTTGATTATGAAATGCGAGAATTGCGGTAAGAATGAAGTTACCTTTGTTTACCAGAGCAACATCAACGGCCATGTGGAGGAGAGGCACCTGTGCGGCGAGTGCGCTGAAAAGATGGGCTACACCCAGCGGGTGGCGGCTCAGCACCAAAGAATGATGCAGGGCTTCAACAGCTTTTTCAGCGGAGGCGTTCTGGAGGACTTCTTCTCCCCCGTGCCCGGCCTTTTGAACCGGCGGGGCTGGCTGCTGGAGAACCCCTTTGATGACTTCTTTGCCGATATGCCGGCGCTGGGACCGGCTCCGGCCCGTCCGGAGGCGGCAAAAGAGGAGAAAAGCGGCAGCCTAGTGGACCAAGAGGAGCAAAGCCGCTTTGCCCGAATGCGGCAGATGAACGCGCTGCGGATGGAGATGAAAAAGGCCGTCCGCCAGGAGAATTTTGAACGGGCCGCCCAGCTGCGGGATCAAATCCACGCCCTGGAGGCGGAGCATAAAGAGGGAAAAGCGGACCAATGAGCCGCTTTTCCCTGAGGAAAGGAAGATAAAACGCAATGAATGAAAATAAATTTACTCCCAGAGCCGAGGCGGCTCTCCGTCTGAGCCAGGAGGCGGCGGGAGATCTGGGACACGGCTACGTGGGTACGGAGCATCTGCTGCTGGGACTTCTTCGGGAGGAGGACGGCCTGGCCAACGCCGTCCTTGCCGAGGCGGGACTGACCGCGGACATGGTGGTGGAGATCATCAAAAAAAGCGTGGGCGCGGGTCTGCCCGGCGGCAACCCCGCCCAGGGGCTGACCCCCCGGGCCAAGCGGGTGGTGGAAATCGCCATGGAGGACTCTCTCCGGGGCGGCTGCAGCTATATCGGCACGGAGCACCTGCTGGCAGGTATTTTGCGGGAGGGCAACAACATGGCCGTCCGCATTCTGCGTACCGCCGGGGTGGATGCCCGGAATCTGTATACCGCTCTGATGCGCAAGCTGGGCGAACAGCCCCGGAATAAGTCCGGAGAGGCCAGGGGGACCGGAGCCGTCCGGGAGGAGAGCGGCAAGGGCAAAAACCTGCGGGAGTTCACCCGGGACCTGACCGCCGACGCCCGGGCCGGCAGGCTGGACCCGGTGATCGGCCGGGACGGAGAGATCCAGCGGATGATCCAGATCCTCTCCCGCCGCACCAAGAATAACCCCTGCCTCATCGGCGAACCCGGCGTGGGCAAGACCGCCCTGGCGGAGGGGCTGGCCCGAAAGATCGTTCTGGGAGATGTGCCGGAGGACCTGCTGGACAAGCGCATTCTCTCTCTGGATCTCTCCGGTATGGTGGCCGGCACCAAATACCGGGGTGAGTTTGAAGAGCGCATTAAGAAGACGCTGGAAGAGGTCAGAAGGTCAGGCGACGTCATTCTCTTTATCGACGAACTCCATACCATCGTGGGGGCCGGCAGCGCCGAGGGGGCGGTGGACGCCGCCAATATCATCAAGCCGGCTCTGGGCCGGGGGGAGATCCGGGTCATCGGGGCCACTACGCTGAATGAATACCGGAAATATATTGAAAAGGACGCCGCCCTGGAACGCCGGTTCCAGCCGGTGCAGGTGGGCGAACCCTCCCGGGAGGCCTCCCTGGAGATCCTAAAGGGCCTGCGGGAGAAGTATGAGCAGCACCATAAGCTCCAGATCTCTGACGAGGCCCTGGAGGCTGCCGTCAATCTCTCCGCCCGGTATATCAATGACCGCTTTTTGCCGGACAAGGCCATCGATTTGATGGATGAGGCCGCCAGCCGGGTGCGGATGGAGACGGAGGAACCCTCCGAGGAGCTGAGGAGTCTGGAGGAGAAAATCGCCGCTCTGGCGAAGGACAAGGAGTCCGCCATTGCGCGGCAGGACTATGAGACCGCCGCCCAGCTGCGGGATATTGAGCGGAACTACCAGGAGCAGGTGGATCTGGAGCGGGACAAGCGGCGGCAGGGCAACACCCGGCACCGCGCTGTCACCGCCGAGGACATTGCCGCCGTGGTCTCCGGCTGGACGGGGATTCCCGTCACCCGGATGACCGAGGACGAGGGGCAGCGGCTGCTGCGGATGGAAGAGGCCCTTCACCGGCGTGTGGTGGGGCAGGACGAGGCGGTTCAGGCCGTGGCCCGGGCCATTCGCCGGGGCCGGGTGGGGCTGAAAGACCCCAAGCGTCCCATCGGCTCCTTCTTGTTCCTGGGTCCCACGGGTGTTGGCAAGACGGAGCTTTGCAAGTCCCTGGCGGAGGCGATGTTCGGGGACGAGACCGCCATGATCCGCATTGATATGTCCGAGTATATGGAGCGGCACACGGTCTCCCGCCTCATCGGCTCCCCTCCGGGCTATGTGGGCCACGAGGAGGGCGGCCAGCTCACTGAGAAAGTCCGGCGCAAGCCCTACTCCGTGATCCTCTTTGACGAGATCGAAAAGGCCCACGAGGACGTATGGAACGTGCTGCTGCAAATTTTGGACGACGGCCGGATCACCGACTCCCAGGGCCGCACCGTGGACTTTAAAAACGCGGTGATCGTTATGACCAGCAACATCGGGGCCAAGCGCCTCACCGCCGCCGGCGGCCGGCTGGGCTTTTCCACCGGCACGGAGGACGCGTCCCGGGACGCGGAGCGCCAGTTCCAGCAGGCCCGGGAGGCGGTGCTGGGCGAGCTGCGCCAGACCTTCCGCCCGGAGTTTTTGAACCGGATTGACGACATCATCGTCTTCCGCTCCCTGACGGAGGAGGACATCCGGGAGGTGGCCCGCCGGATGCTGCATACGGTCTCCGCCCGGATGGAGGCCATGGGCGTCCATCTGGACGCCAGCGACGAGGCCGTGGCGGAGCTGGCCCGGGAGGGCTTCGATCCCAAGTACGGCGCCCGGCCCCTGCGGCGGGCGATCCAGAGCAAGGTGGAGGACGCCGTGGCCGAGCGGCTCCTGGACGGGACCTTGAAGGCCGGAGACACGGCAAAGCTCACCGTGGAGGACGAGAAGCTCCTGGTGACGAAATGAGCGAACGGGCCGGAGGTGTAAGCCTCCGGCTCTTGGCGCCATTATGGCCGTAGCAGGGGCTGCTGCGCTGCGGGGACATAGAGTGGATCTGGGTTCCGGTTCCACGGGCACTCCACATAGACGGTTCCGTCATATCCGGGCTTGACGTAGAGCGCACAGCCCTCATAGCCCCAGGCGAGATTGCCATGGAGTTCCTGGACGGGAAGGCGGTCAGGGTCCAGGGCGTTGGCCAGCGTGCCCACCGGCTCGTAACCGGCGGGAAGCCTCATGACGGCATTGCCGGCCGGATGCCGCAGGTAATAGAGCTGTCCGCCGTAGAGAAAGACAGGATTCCGAAGGCGGATATCCGATACAAAGCGCACCCACCCCTCCTCGAACCACTCCGTGGTCAACAGGACATAGAGAACGCCGGGGTGCTCCTCCGGGTCCGCGTAGACAGTGCCGGACACCTGGCCGATGTCGGCATAGAGCCACAGGTCCTCCGAGGTCTCCTCTGCGGTAGCGCCGGCCAGGGGACCCAGATGCGTCCACTGCCCGGTGGCCGGCAGCTCCTCCACAGAGGAGTCCCAGACGTAGGCCGTGCCCTGCCAGTACAGCAGGGGCTGGGAGATCTCCCCGGGGAAGGGGGCGCATCCGACGGGACCGTCTCCAGAGGTGTCGGCGCCGCTCTCCGCCGGAGCGGTGGTCCTGACCATCAGCAGCACCAGACACAGACACGCCGCCAGGGCCGCCGCCCAGGGCCATCTGCGGCGGCGGGGGAGGCCCGCCGGCACGGCCTCCCGGATCAAGTCCCCCCGGATGTCCCCTATGGCATATAAAAGCTGTTCCGCGCTCATACGGCGAATCCCTCCTTTTTGAGATGCTCCCGCAGCTGCGAGCGCAGGCGGAAGAGGATGGAGGCCGCGGTGTTCTTCCCCATCCCGTGCATCGCCGCCAGCTGCTCCACGGAGCAAAGGTACCAGTACCGCTGGACGAAGATCACCCGCTTCTCCCGGGGCAGCGCCTCCAGAAAACGGTTCAGGCTCTCCGCCAGGTCCCGGGCCTCTGCCTCCCGCTCCGGGCAGCTGGCGGCGGGGAGGCACTCCTCCAGCTCACTGAGGGCCAGCTCCGTCTGTCCGCCGCCCCGCTTCTGAGTCCGCAGGACCCGCCAGCGGTCCAGGGAGAGGTTGCGGGTCAGCTTGCCCAGGAAGGTGTCCAGCCGGGACGGGCGGCGGGGCGGCATGGCCTCCCAGGCCCGGAGCCACGTGTCGTTGACGCACTCCGCCGCGTCCTCCCGGCTCTCCAGGATCCCCAGGGCGATGGCGCGGCAGTAGCCGCCGTATTTCTGCTCGCTCTCCGCCAGTGCCGCCTCGTCCCTGGCCCAGTACAGCGCCACGATCTGCGTGTCGTCCATGCCCCGCACCCCCTTTTCCCTCTACACGGGAAAAATCTCATGGCATTGCGCAAATTATAACATATTTTCCGGACCTGGCAAATTTTCTGTATCATAGGGAAAACTTGATTTGTTCATACTTTTCCTGTATGATAAATTCCAATCGTTGTATTTAAAGAGAAAGAGGAGCGGTGACATGCCATTTTCATTTAATTTTGATCCCAGTGCCTTCGGCGGCGGCTTCAACCCCGGCGGCGCCCAGGGGGGCGGCTTTACCCCGCCGCAGCCCAGGCCCCGGAAACCCCGCAAAGCCATCGGCAACGCCTTTACCCGGACGCTTTTGAATATATTGGTGACGCTGGTGTTCGGCGCGGTGTACTTCTACCTGGAGCTGCCCGCCCTGAATCCCCACGCCGAGGAGTTCTACGTCTTCGTATTTTTGCTGTGCGGGGTGTACTGCGTGTGCGCCGTGTTCACCTCCGGCTTCCAGGGAGAGGGGGTCAAGGGGTACCTCGGCTTTGTGAAAAAGCAGTGCGCGCTGCCCTTCCTGGTGTTCCTGGCCCTGATCGCCGCCATTGCCGTCGGGTCCCTCACCAGCTGGGTGGTGCTGCGGGCGGGGGCGTACAGTGAGCTTTTGCCCCTGAACACCGGCGACTTCACCGCCGAGGTGGAGGAGATCAGCTATAACCAGATCCCCCTCCTGGACGCGGATTCCGCCGCCAGCCTGGGGGCCAGAAAGCTGGGTGAGCTGGCGGACATGGTGTCCCAGTTTGAGATTCTGCCCACCTACACCCAGATCAACTACCAGGGCCGCCCGGTGCGGGTCACCTCTCTGCGGTACGGCGACCTCATCAAGTGGTTCACCAACCGTGCCAACGGCCTGCCCGCCTATCTTATCATTGACATGGTGAGCCAGGAGGCGGAGGTGGTCCGCCTGGAGGAGGGCATGAAGTACACCACCGCCGAGCACTTCGGCCGCAACCTCTACCGCCACCTGCGGTTCCACTACCCCACCATGATGTTCGACGAGCCGGTCTTTGAGATCGACGAGGAGGGCACCCCCTACTGGGTCTGCTCCCGGATTGTGAAGACCATCGGTCTCTTCGGCGGCACCGACGTAAAGGGCGCGGTGCTGGTAAACGCCGTCACCGGTGAGAGCACCTACTACGAGGAGGTCCCCAATTGGGTGGACCGGGTCTACTCCTACGACATCATCATGCAGCAGTACGACTACTACGGCATGTACCACAACGGCTTTATCAACTCCATCTTCGGCCAGCGGGACGTGACGGTGACCACCGAGGGCTGGAACTATATCGCCATCGATGACGACGTGTATATGTACACCGGCGTCACCTCCGTCACCTCCGACCAGTCCAACATCGGCTTCATTCTCTCCAACCAGCGGACCAAGGAGACCAAGTTCTACCCCTGCGCCGGCGCCACGGAGTACTCCGCCATGGCCTCTGCCGAGAGCCAGGTCCAGCAGATGCGCTACGTGGCCACCTTCCCCCTGCTCTTGAACATCGCCGACCAGCCCACCTACTTCATGGCCCTCAAGGGCGCCGACGGCCTGGTGAAGATGTTCGCCATGGTCAACGTGCAGCAGTACGACATCGTCTCCACCGGCAGTACGGTGGCCGAGTGTGAGATCAACTACCGCCAGACCCTGGCCCACCGGGGATTGATTGACGCGGGAGACGCGGACATCGATACGCCGTCTGCCCCGGAACTCCAGGAACAGGACTTTGTGATTCAGGAGATTCGCTCCGCGGTAGTGGGCGGGAACACCCAGTATTTCCTCTATGCGGATATGGTCGCTGGGAATGCCGGACAGGTGGTGTTCCAGATCTCTGCCGACAAGGCCCCGCTGGCGGCGTTGCTGAATCCGGGCGATTCCGTGACCGTGCGGTTTGGTCCGCAGACGTCCCAGCGTGTGGGCGGAGCTATTGTCTATACGGCAGAGAGCGTGGAGGGCACGGGTTCACTCCCGCCCGATCCGCCCATGGAGGTGGTGCCCTATGACCAGCCCGGCGGGGCCGGAATCTCTGGAGACTGATAATTGAACAGGCGAAAAGGCCCCGGTGAATGCCGGGGCCTTCAACTGTCAAAAAGCGGGGGGATCACTCCGGCGGAGGAGGGGGCGGATGGCCCGGGAAGGCGCTTCCGCTCTCAAAAACAGCAAGGTCTCAGGGCTTTTATGTGGGTCCCTGAGAACAGAGGGGGGGTGGGGAAACGCTCATTTGATAAATTGAGACCGTATCCCGGCGGGTAACGGGATACGGCCTTTTTTAGAGAAGACGCGCCTAGTCCTCTTTCCGCTCGGGGGAGACGCCGTTTTTCTCCCGGGCCTGGCGAAGATAGTCCTGCGCCCGGGTCTTTTTGCTGGGGACAAACCCCAGCGCCGCGCTGCGGCTCCTGCCCTTGCTCTTGGCGTAAAGGAAACCAGCTGCGGAGAACACCACCGCGCCGATAAAGTTTACAAACAGGTCTTTCATGGTGTCGATCAGACCGATGTCCAGATACCCGCCCATACCCAGGCTCTCGCCGTTGACGACCACATCCTGTATGTCCGGTATGGTGACCACCTTGTTGGAGTGGGTCATGTCCAAGGCGGCGCTGTGGATGACGTGCACCACCGTGTCCCGCTGCATGTCCGTGTGGAAGAACCAGTCCATGAAGAATTCGAAGAACTCCCACAGCACGCCGATGGTCATAGAGAAACAAAAGGCCACTAGGGCCAGGAAGAAGGGGGAGAGGTCGAAGGTGAGGCGCTCATCGTCGTTCAGGAGCATGATGAGGGAGAAGCCTACCGCCGCCGCCAGAAAGCCGTTGAGGGTGTGGAGCATCGTGTCCCAATGGGGAACCCGTTCGTAGTAGGCGTTGACCTCTCCCAGGATCTCCGCTGCAAAAATGAAGCACAAAATGGTGATCTCCAGCGGCGGAGGTAGCTCAATGTGCAGCTTTACTTGGAGCCAGCTGGGCACATATAGCAGCGTCATAGTCAGGACGCAGAAAAACGCGCTCTCGTAGCTGCCCCGCATCAGCTGGCGTACCAGAACCACGACTACCAGCAGACGCAGAATATTAAAGACGATGAAGGAACTTCTGTGCTCCCGCAGCTCCCGGTCCATGGCCTGGCGAAAACTCTTTTTCTCCCACTTTTTTTCCTGTTTTGTCTTTTTCAAGCCGGTTTCTCCTTTTTGCGTATTGAAAAGATTATAGCACAAGGATGCCCCGCTGGCAAGCAAAGCATCCCATTCCCCCGTTTTGCTCACTATTAATGGGCGGTTTTCCAAAGCGCTTTATGGGAGGATCCGGCAGCCGCCTCTCACAGAGGATTGCCGGATCCAATCAAATTATCGTGTTACAACCGGCTTTCCATCTTGATCAAGAAGGGGGGTAAAGCCTGCCGCATTTCCGTTTCTGTGAAACACGTAATTTACGCCTGTTTCGGTGTCTAACCAGATTTCAATTACATCAAGAGTTCCTTGGCTGTATACCTTTTCAAAACGCTTCATAGAGATTCCTCCTAAATAAATTCTCACTTGCCGCCCATTTTATGACGGATGTATTCAAGGGTCCATATGCGGTTGGAGCGGTCTCCGGCGGTCCGCCGCGCAGACAGCAAAAGGATTCTAGAGGGATTGCACCGGGACCGCGCCTGCGGTAAGATCAGAAAAAAGCCGGAAGACAGATGGGAGGCGGTCCTGTAAAATCAAAGATCATTCCGGAAATTCTCGCCGTCTTTTTCTCGATTGCGGCGGCTTCCGCTGTCATCTGCCTGGTGAACTCTGCCGTATGCCGGGCGGGCGCTGCCGTTGACGGCCTGTTCAGCTGTTTTTTCTCTTCCTGGTTCCTCTGGCCTGCAGTACAGCCGCCGCCTGCAGACTCAAGGGCCGGGGCCGAATTTACACGGCTATCCCGGCTGTCTTAGAGGGAGTGTTACTCCTCCTCTGCAGGAACATCACTGCCGCCGCCGGCCTCCGGTACCGCCTCACCGGACACTACAACCTGGAGGCGGCAGGAGTTTCTCTGCTTTTCGCGGTTTTGCTTAACACCGGCCTCTGATAGGAGCAGGTCTTGGCCGGCTGATTTGGCGCCGCAGGGACGGATCGAAATAGCCGGCGGTTACGTATAAGCGGTGACCTCCAGATTCCGGAGTCCGATGAGCGGCTCCAGATTTTGGGAGCTGTTTGTTGTGAATGCTTGGACAAGGGACTTCCGCCGGTTGCGAAAAGCCCCTGTTTCATTGCGCCGCCATGCCGTTTTTGGAGAGGCGGATGCATTCCAGGGTGTAAGTTACCTGCATTAGACCCCAGACCAGCAAGAGCACGGTCACCGGCAGCATCCCGATCTCAAAGACCATGCCCAGGACGGTCAGCACCATCCACAGCCCCAGGCACACACGGGTGGTCACCATATAGGCCCGGTAGCTGGCCTCGCCGATCTGCAGGCGCTCCGACTCGTCGCAGCTGTCCAGCCACTTTTTCTGGAACTTGGCGTCATAGACGCTGCCGTGTTTCTCCGGATTCATCCGCCGCTCCAGGTCCACCACCTTCTGCTGGGTGAAGATCACGCAGGCGCAGGAGAGGAGGAATACCCCCACCATGGCCAGCACCCCCTTTTCCGGCTGATATGTCCCAATGGCGGTCATGAAAAAGAGGCTGAGCAGCAGCTGCACGGCGCTGAGCAGCAGCGCCCAGCTGAGGAGGACCTCAACGGACTGGGACACGTCGTCCTCGTCCCCGCCGCCCCAGGCGGCAAACTTCTTTGCGGCGGAACGGTAGAGGAGGAAGCAGGCCCCCATGGTCAGCGCCGAGGTCACGGGGATGCCCCAGGGTGTGGCGGCTCGGAGCGTGCCGTCCAGCCACCGGCCGATCTCCCCGGTGTCCGGCCCAAGGATTCGGCTGAACCCCACCAAAAACCCCAGAAAGCCCCCTGCCAGCAGACTTCCCAGCATGGTCAAAAAGAATTTGGGCAGGGCTTTTCGATTTTCACTTTTCTCAGTTTTAACTTTCATCGCTTTGATCCTCCTGGTAGCTAAAGAGATCCTCCACGGCTGCGCCGCAGAGCTTTGCCAGCTTTAGGGCCAGCGTCACCGACGGGGAGTAGTCCCCGCGCTCGATCTGGCTGATGGTCTGGCGGGATACCCCCGCCATTCGCCCCATCTCCTGCTGATTGACACCCAGCCTGGCCCGGTACTCTTTCAACCGGTTGTACAGCGGCATGGACACACCTCCAGTTCTGATAATTTTTTTGTCAATTTGACAATGATCGTTGTCAAAGAGATCATAGCACTGACAAGAATCGTTGTCAATAGAAAAATGAAGATGCCTCCGGAAATTTTTCCGGAGGCATCTTCTGCCGTTATTTTCGCCTGAGGTCCGGCGGGGGTTCCCGCCATTTTTTCGCGGGTACCCGTTTTTCCCGCAGCCGCCCTTTCACGAAATCGCGGAACAAAGCATAGATCACGGAGCACAGCGGAATGAAGAACAGCATTCCGGCAATTCCCATCAGTTTGCCGCCCAGGGTCACCGCCGCCAGCACCCAGATGGAGGGCAGGCCCACGGAGGAACCCACCACGTGGGGATAGATGAGATTTCCCTCGATCTGCTGGAGCACCAGGAAGAGAATGATAAACATCAGGGCCTTCCAAGGGTCGGTGACGGCGATGAGCAGCGCCCCCACCACGCAGCCGATAAAGGCCCCCACGATGGGAATGAGAGCCGTCAAGGCGATGAGGACGCCCACCAGCAGGGCGTAGGGCATCCGGAAGATTGTCATGGATACGGCGAACAGCGTGCCTAAAATGGCCGCCTCCAGGCACTGGCCGGAGAGAAAGCTGGAAAAGGTCCGGTTTGCCAGGCGCAAAATCTCCAAGATTCTATCCGCCCCGGAGACGGGCAGAAGAGCGTACAGCACCTGCCGTCCCTGGCGGGACAGGGACTCTTTTTGCAGCAGGATGTAGAAGGAGAAGATCAGCCCGATGACAAAGGTGCTGACGCCGCTGACAAAGCCGCCGATGAATCCGCCGCCGCTGGAGAGAAGTCCGCTGCCCCAGGTTTGAACCAGGCCCACAGCCTTTTCCGTCAAGCCCTTCCAGTCGATCTCCAGATCCTCCGCCCAGGATTCCAACAGCGGCAAATAGGCCTCTAGCTCGGAGAGCTGGTCCTGAAGCCGCTCTACCGCCACGGGAATCTGCCGGGCCAGGGACATCACCGCCTCCCCCACGCCGGGACCGATGACCGCCGAGGCCAGCGTCAGCACGCCGATAACCGCCGCCAGCGTCAGCACCAGCGCCAGAGGGCGGCGGGCCTTGCGCCAGCGCCGGGAAGCGGGGAGGAGGCGCCGCTCAACGGCCCGCATGGGGACGCCCAGGATAAAGGCGATGGCCCCGCCCAGCAGGAAGGGCCACAGCACCCCCAGCAGCCAGCCCAGACCGCCCAGTACCGTTCCCAGGTTTTGCAAGGCGCAGTAAAAGGCCACGCCGCCGCATACCACCAGCAGCAGATATTTTACGTTTTGTTTATTCCACTCCATAGCGCCTTCACTCTTCACCCCGGCGGTACCGCTCCGCCGCCGCCAGATATCCTTGGGCGGATGCTTGGTTTCCTGCAATTTCCGCCTCTGTCAAGGCACGGACCACCTTGGCGGGATTGCCCAGAATCATGGAGCCGTCCGGCGCGTCCATCTTTCCGGTAACCAGCGCCCCGGCGCCCACAATACAGTTGCTGCCGATTCTTGCGCCGTTTAAAATGACGGCGCCCATACCGATGAGGGTGTTGTCCCCCACGGAGCAGCCGTGGACAATGGCGTTATGGCCAATGGTGCATCCCGCGCCTACGCGGGTTTCCTCGTGGAGGACGGCTCCGTCCTGGATATTGGTGTCTTCGCCTACGGTGATGGAGCCGTCGTCCCCCCGGAGGACGGCGTTGTACCAGATGTTCACGCCCCTGCCCAGAGTTACGTCCCCGGATACCCGGGCGCCGTCGCAGATCAGGACGGACGCGTCAGAAGCTCTCAGTTTGTATGCCATGGAAATTTCTCCTCTGTTTCTATAAGTTTGGAGGACAGGAAGGGGAGACGCGGCTTCCGCCCTGCCGGAGGTCCAGGCCTCATCTCCGATTTTCCGCTTCCCGTCCCCAAATTCAGATTCCCGGCGCGAAGTTGCCGTCCACAAACACGGGGATCTCTCTTCCATCGTGGGTGGTGCCCACAATGGAGAGGTCCTTTGTGCCGATCATAAAGTCCACGTGGGTGATAGAGTCGTTGAGACCCCGCTCCTTCAGCTCCTCCTTGGTCATCTGCTGTCCCCCCTGGAGGCAGGGGTACGCCTCGCCAAAGGCGATGTGGCAGGCGGCGTTCTCGTCAAAGAGGGTGTTGTAGAACAGAATTTTCTGGTTGGAGATGGGACTGTCGTAAGGGACCAGGGCCACCTCCCCGAAGTAGGCCGCGCCCTCGTCCACGGAGATGGCGGCCTTTAAAGCCTCTTCGCCTTTTTTGGCGTGGGCTTCCACAATTTTTCCATCCTTTACCACGAAGTGGAACCCGTCGATGACGCAGCCGTCGTGGGCCAGGGGCAGCGAGGCGTACACCACGCCGTTGACCCCGGTTTTCAAAGGAGAGGTGAACAGCTCCTCGGTGGGAATGTTGGCGATATAATTTTGACCGGAGAGGGTTACGTCGTTGCCCGCCTCCCAGACATGGCCCTCCGGCAGCTCCACGGTCAGGTCTGTTCCAAGGGAGTTGGTGTAGTGAAGGGACTTGAAGTTCAGGGCGTTCATCTTTTCCAGCCGTTTCCCCAGGGTGTCCAGGTGAACCCTCCACTTTTCCACGCACTTCCCGTCGCCGCTGATGCGGACGGCGGAGAAGATGGTGTCCCAGAGCCTCTCTACGGCCTGGTCCTCCGGCGCGTCCGGAAATACCCGCTTCGCCCAGCTGGGGATGGGGATGGAGGCGATGCACCAGGGGAAGCCGCCGCACATCTGAAGCCGGTCAAACTCCTTTAATGCCTTACCGCTGGCCTGCTGGGCGCGGACGATGCGTTTTGTGTCCACGCCCTTGAGATTCTCCGGGTCTGTGGCGGAGATGGCCAGGTAGGCCGCCCCCTCCTTGGCGTGGTCGTTGAAAAAGTGCTGCCGCCACTCCGGCACGGTGTCAAAGACGTCCTCCTGAGCATGGAGGTATTTCATCCGGGTCAGGGCGTCGTCGGTCCAGTTCATAACCACCTCTTTGCAGCCGGCGGCGTAGGCGTCTTCGGCGCACAGGCGGGCGAAGAAGGCGCACTCCACCGGAGAGGAGATGATCAGCCGCTGGTCCTTCTGGACGTTTAATCCCACCCGGACCAGGAGCTGAGCGTATTCCTTGAGCTTTTCATTCATCAATTTTTATCATCCTTTCGGCGTTTTTCATAGTTTTTCATAATATGCGCTATTTTAGAACAGTTTACCGCCAAAGTAAAGAAAACGGCGGCAGGATTCAAAAAACGTTTACGAATTTCCGCCGCCCCCTCAAGCGGGAACGCCTCATGTTTCTCTTGACTAGAGACGGGATACATGGTAACATGAAGCCAGCTTCACAGGAAGCAAACTTCACATCCGGGGAGGAGGGCCGCCATGAAGACCAGAGTGCGGGAGCTGCGCACCGCCGCGGGGATGACCCAGCAGCAGCTGGCGGAGGCGGTCCGCGTGTCCTCCCGGACCATCATTTCTATCGAAAAAGGGCAGTACAGCCCCTCGCTGATGCTGGCCTACCGCATGGCGGAGGTCTTCGGCGTCACGGTGGAGGCGCTTTGCTGCCTGCGGGAAAACCGGGAACTGGAGGACAGACAGTATGAAAATCTATAACAAAAAGAACTTTTTCATCGGGCTGTTTGGAGAACTTCTCTTCATCGCTCTCCTTGTTTTCAACATTCGCCGCGGCGAAGCCTCTTTCCTCTATGTCTGTACGGCTCTCATGTGGCTGGCCATCGGCGGAAGGATCATCTTCCGCAGCCTCTCCCTAAAACACTCCAGAGAGGACCTGCTGCTGGAGCGTGACGAGCGGAACCGCCACATTAACCTGAAAGCCAGCCAGCGGGCGCTCCAAATCACACAGATTCTCTCTTTTATCGGGGGAATGGTGTTGTACGGTCTTGGCGGTGACGATTACAAACACCTCATGCTGGGCACAGGACTTCTCCTTGCGTTTTTCATATCCGGTCTGGCGTATTTTGCCGCGATCTTCTATTACAGCCACAATTCCTGACGGCCCTCAGCTTCCGCCGTCCTTTCGCAGGCTCATGATGGTGCCGTTGAGTTCCGCCCCCATAATGAGCACCACGGAGCTCATGTACAGCCAGATCATCAGCGCGATCACCGTGCCGATGGAGCCGTAGAGCAGGGAGTAATTGGCGATGTTATCCACGTAAAACGCATACAGCCAGCTGACGGCCATCCAGGCCGTCAGAGCCGCCAGGGTGCCGGGCCAGATGTTCCGCCAGGGCTGGCGGACGTCCTGCGCCAGGGCGTAGAGGAGGAACAGGGCGAAGTAGCACAGCACCGCCACCACCGGGAAGCGGAGCTTTGTCCAAGCCTCCGCCACAAAGAACGGCAGGCGGAAGTGGACCACGGCGTAGCTCAAAATCCGGTCGCCCACAGTCATCAGCGCCAGGGCGGCGGCGATGGTGACGATCAGCAGCACGGTATAAAGCAGAGTGTTCAGCACATGCCGCACCGGCCCCCTGGGCGGCCCTAGATGGTAGGCCGTCCGCACGGAGCGCATCAGGGAGTTGGTGGCCCGCATGGGGAAGTAGATGGAGAACACCAGGCCGAACACCAGCAGGTGGGGGCTGGGATTCCGGCTCACATAGGTGAGATAGACCTCGATGAGGTCCACCACCCCCCGGGGCAGAATTTCCCCCAACGCCAGCAGAATTCCCGCCACGTCCAGCCGCAGGAGTCCCAGCAGGGCGCTGATGAAGATGAGAAAGGGGAAAATCATAAAAAGCAGATAGAACGCCAGAGCGGCGCTTTGGATGCCTACATTGTGCCGCAGATACCGCTGGATCATGAGATAGGCCCCCCGGAGGAGGCGGTTGTGGGGGAGCTTCAGCTCCATGGCGGTCGCCGCCTTTCCATATGATGAAATCGGAAAACCCTGCGCCGGAGGATTACGTCCACTGGCTCCAGATCTCCGGACAGTAGCCTACCGTGGCCTCTTTTCCGTTGCGGACGATGGGGGCCTGAAACAGCTCCGGATGCTCCAGCAACGTTTCCTCCTGGGCCGCTGGAGTGATATAGGCCATGAACAGCTCCTCGTAGGCCCGGCATTTTGTGTTGACCAGGAGGGAAAATCCCACTTTCTGCTTGACGGATTGGTACTCCCGGGGGGATAATCCCTTTGTGGGCAGATCGATGTACTGGTATTTGATGCGGCGTTCCTTGAACCACCGCTCCGCCTTTTTGCTGTCAAAGGACTTGGACGAGCCGAAAATCTGAATATTCATGGAATGGCCTCCTCTTCCGCACAGGGATTATTTTAATACCATCGGGGGTGTTTTTTATGACGGAATCTGTCAAAAAACTAAAGGAGTGGGTGGACGGCGCCCATAGCATCGTCTTCTTTGGCGGGGCCGGGGTATCCACGGAGTCCGGCATTCCGGATTTCCGCAGTACCGGCGGCCTGTACCACCAGGAGTGGTCCGATCCGCCTGAGGTGATTTTAAGCCATAGCTACTATAAAAGCAACCCTGAAGAATTTTTCCGCTTCTACCGGGCAAAACTCCTGGCCCCGGAGGCAAAGCCCAATGACGCCCACCGAAAATTGGCGGAGTGGGAGCGGCAGGGTAAGCTGGAGGCCGTGGTCACCCAGAATATCGACGGCCTCCACCAGGCGGCCGGCAGCCGGCGGGTCTATGAACTTCACGGCAGCGTCCACCGGAATTATTGCGAGAAATGCCGGAAGTTCTACGGTCTCGATTTCATGCTCCAAAGCCGGGGCGTGCCCCGGTGCTCCTGCGGCGGCGCTGTCAAACCCGACGTGGTCCTGTATGAGGAGGGCTTGGATCAGGACACGCTGAACGGCGCGGTCCGCGCCATTGCGGCGGCAGACCTGCTCATCATCGGCGGCACTTCTTTGAATGTCTACCCCGCGGCGGGGCTGATCAACTACTACCGGGGCCAGAGACTGGCGCTTATCAACAAATCCGCCGTGGCCCGGGACTTGGATGCCGGAGTGGTGATCACCGACCCGATTGGAGAGGTTCTGGCGCAGATGTAGAATCGCATATTGTCCGGCGTTTCCCCGCCGGTGTCTCCGGCGGGGAAATTTTTTCGGGAAAATGGGGAAATGGAGGTTGACAAGCGGCAAAGTTCTGGCTATAATGATCAAGCAGTCTTTTCCG
This sequence comes from uncultured Oscillibacter sp., assembly GCA_910588005.1. GTDB lineage: Bacteria > Bacillota > Clostridia > Oscillospirales > Oscillospiraceae > Oscillibacter. Next base: position 28,630 of record CAJUQM010000011.1, on the reverse strand, counting down.
GGGAACAGATTTGCGGCTGTGCTGGAACTGGTAGACAGGCCAGCTTGAGGTGCTGGTGTCAAATCGACGTGTGGGTTCAAGTCCCGTCAGCCGCACCAACGTCTTTTTCAAAAGGCGCAACACCATGCGCGAGTGGTGGAATTGGCAGACTCGCTAGATTCAGGTTCTAGTGTCCTTTACGGACGTGCGGGTTCAAGTCCCGCCTCGCGCACCAGAAAAGAGAGACAGGCAAGGCCTGCCTCTCTTTTTTGACGGTTCCGGCTCCTGCCGCAGGCGTCCGATTCGCTGCGGAGTCCTGCGATGCGAGCCTCCTTGTGGGAAACGCCGCTTCACATGCCGGGAACAAGGGCGGGACTCAGGGGGTCGGAGAGGCTGCGGGCGGGTAGGGGATCCGGTAGGGCTGGGCGCCCCGCTCTGTCAGTTTTTGTTCCAGCCACGCCCGCAGGGCCTCCACCCCCTCGTCTGTCCAGTCAAAGGTCTCTGTCTCGACGTCTTGGGCCAGCTCAAAGCTGGTGTTCTCATACACCCAGGCCTGAATTTTGCCGCTGCCGGTCCAGCCCTCCCGCTTGAAGCGGTAGCGAAAGGTTCCAAGGCTCCCGGGATAGATCTCCGCCTTGGTGAAAAAACCGCTGTCCAAAAACGCGAATCTGCTCTCCATGCCGTTCATCCTCCATATAACTTCTACTTCTATGTTTATTTTACAGGACTCGGGCCGCGCTGTCAAACCGGTTGCAAAACGGGAAGAAAAGGGGTATACTGACAGGACCTATAGAAAAGGAGGGCGTTTCATGAAGATCCTGGTCCTTTCCGACTCCCACGGGAATGTCGCCAATATGATCCGGGCGGTAGAGCGGGAAGCTCCCCGTGTGATTTTCCATCTGGGGGACTGCTGGAGAGATGGCGAGCGGCTCCATGACCGTTTTCCGGAGATTCCCTTTGAACAGGTGCCCGGCAATTGCGACTTTCGCTCTCATGAGGCGGCGGAGCGGCTGTCGTATCTGGAGGGGAAGCGGATCCTGCTGTGCCATGGCCATACCTATGGTGTAAAACAGTCTCTGCTTGCCGCCGGGTATGCGGCGGAGGAGAAAGATCTGGACATATTTCTCTTTGGGCATACTCACCGGCCCTTGGTGGATCTGCGGGGGAAGACACTGTTTTTAAATCCCGGCAGCATTGGGGACTATGCCCGTCCCTTCTATGGGCTGCTCACCATTGCCAACGGCATGGCCGACGCCCGGACGGTCGCCCTGGACTGACCGCTGTTTCTCTGCCGTGCACAAAAAGAACCGGTCCGCCGTCGGCGGACCGGTTTTCCTCGTATGCGGGTGTTTTCTGTGCGGCCTTTTCCAGTTCCTCCAGGTATTCTTCCAGGCATAGGCCGCTGTCCCGCATGGCGAGGGCAGCCTCCTTGCCGACGTACCGGTAGTGCCAGGGTTCATAGCCGATGCCGGTGATCTCGCATTTTTCTGAGGGATACCGCAAAATAAAACCGTATTCCCAGCAGTGCTCCATCAGCCATTTTTGCTCCGCCGTGGTCTCCTGCTTCTTGTTCAACAGTTGATAGCCGGCGGATACGATATCCAGGGCCAGCCCGGTTTGATGCTCGCTGGTTCCGGGAACCGCCACCCAGCGGCCCGCCTCCTCCCGCGCGGATTCCCGGCCGTATCCGGCGGCCTGCAGGCGGGAGATCTTGTTGTTGTACAGCCGGGTCTGCACCGCTTGGGTGCGGTAGGCCGAGCAGATCAGAGGATGTAGCCCCGCCTCGCGGCAGGCGGAGAGCATTGCGTCCAGCTCACCGCAGATCCGCTTGTCCACCCGCATTCCATTGGACAGCTTTGCCAGCTCCACGGTAAAGTCCTCCGGAAGGGAATTGCCGGGATTGACCAGCAGCAGGTTCCACCCCTCCTCTTCCGGAGACGGCGCCGCCTCCTCCGTCTGCACCGGCTCCTTGGAGGGCGCCTCCGGCTCGTCCGCATATGCCGCGGGTGCCAAAAGCGCCATCGCCAGCAGCAGCGCGGCGGTATGTCGCATGATATTCATGGTTCTAGTCCTTTCTGGTCCATAGGACCACCATCCCTTGTGGTTTTGTCTCATCATACACCTCTTTTCTCTATAAAAAAAGGCTATTTTGTAAAAAGTTAAAAAATTTTTTCTTTTACCGCGGCATATCAAAACTGTCATTTCCACAGAAAAAGACGGAAAGTCTTTGGCTAAATCGGAAAATTTCTGGGAGCAGTGTGAAAAGTCATTGATTTTTCAGGCGGTTGATGCTAAATTTCTATCATAAGCGTTGTAAAGGCGTTTTTCGTTTCTCCTTTTCTGTGTACGAACACATAATCGGAATTCACAGGTTTTATCCAACCAGATCAATTTTTCAAGGAGGATATTTCTATGTTTGATCCCAAGCGTGTTTCCCTCGGCATTGCGCCCATTGGCTGGTGCAACGACGATATGCCGGAGCTGGGTGCGGAAAACACCTTTCAACAGATTGTCAGTGAGATGGCGCTGGCGGGCTTTACCGGCTGCGAGATCGGCAACAAGTACCCCAAGGACCCTGCCGAATTGAAGAAGGCCCTGGACCTCCGGGGAATGCGCATCGCCAGCCGCTGGTACTCCTCCTTCATCCTGACCCGCCCCTTTGAGGAGGAGGAGAGGGACTTTGTGGCGAACCTGGATTTTTTGGAGGCCGTGGGCGCCAACCGCATCAACGTCAGCGAGCAGAGCTACTCGATCCAGGGCCAGATGGAGACCCCGGTTCTCACCGGCGGCCATAAGCACGTGATGAATGATGAGGAGTGGAGCCGCTTCTGCGACGGTCTGAACAAGCTGGGCAAAATCGCCGCGGACCGGGGATTCAAACTGTGCTTCCACCACCACATGGGTACCGTGGTCCAGACCAGCGAGGAGACGGACCGCATGATGAGCAATACGGATCCCAAATATGTCTTTTTGTGCTATGACACCGGTCATTTTACCTTTGCCGGAGAGGACCCCCTTGCCATGCTGAAAAAGTATGTGGACCGGGTGGGCCACGTCCATCTCAAGGACATGCGCCTGAACGTGGTGGAAGAGGCCCGGAAGAACGACTGGAGTTTTCTCCAATCCGTGCGGAACGGCGCGTTTACCGTTCCCGGCGACGGCAATGTGGACTTTGATCCCGTGTTTAAGACGCTCTCCGACGCCGGCTATCAGGGCTGGCTGCTGGTGGAGGCCGAGCAGGACCCCGCCAAGGCCAATCCCCTGGAGTACGCCATGAAGGGACGGAAATATATCCGGGAGCACACCGGACTTTGATATGCCCTTCCGGCAGACCCGTTGTGATGCCTTTCTCAAATTTTTAAATAGGGAGATGGTTCCAATGACCTATTTCAGTAAAAACGACGAACTCAAGCAGGGCTATAACGCCTACGTCGACATGGCGGCGGATGACATGGGCACCCAGATGGACATCGGCCTGCTGGTGATGGAGTCCGGCGACGTCTTTACGTTTGACGAGGCGGAGAAGGAGATTGCCGTGCTGCTATTTGCCGGCAAAGTGACCTATGCTTGGGGCGGAAAGACCGTAGAGGCCAGCCGGCCCGACTGCTTCCATCACGAGGCGTACTGCCTTTTGGCGGGGAAGGGCACAAAGATCACCCTCACCGCCCAGGCCCATAGCGAGCTGTACATCCAAAAGACCCTGAACGACAAGCCTTTTGAGGCCGTTATGTACACCCCCGACACTGTCCAGACCCAGCACGCCGGGTGCAATGGGGAGCTGCTGGGCTGCATGGAGCGGGAGATCAAGACCTTCTTTGACCACGACAACGCCCCCTTCTCCAACATGGTTCTGGGCGAGGTGCTGAACCACCCCGGCAAGTGGTCCTCCTATCCCCCCCACCACCACCCCCAGCCGGAGGTCTACTTCTACCGCTTTGACTATCCCCAGGGCTTCGGCGCCGGCTTTGCCAACGGCGAGATCTACAAGACCGGCCACAACGGCTGCGCCGTCATCACCAGCGGCTTCCACTCCCAGACCGCCGCGCCGGGCTACGCCATGTGCTATGCCTGGGGCATCCGCCATCTGGAGGGCGACCCCTGGCTGAAGACCCGCATCGACGACGAGGAACACGCCTGGCTCTGGAAGGCGGACGCCAACGACCACATCTATCAGGGCTGAGCTGTCTCTTTTATAAAGGTAGGAGGCCCCTGTCGGATCCGGAGGGGGAGGCTTAGGTCTCGGAGCCGCTTGCGGCGAATACGGTCCCAAGAGAGTTTTTATGTGCTGCGGCGCTGGATCGGCGTGATCCTCCGCGGCGGCAGCGCAGCTGGATTTTAAATTCAAGGAGGTCTTTCCAATGGAAACCATTCGTTTGACCATGGCCCAGGCACTGGTGCGGTTCCTGGAGAATCAGTACATCGAAGTGGACGGCCAGGAGAGCCGTTTCGTCCGGGGTGTGTTCATCATCCCCGGCCACGGCAATGTGGTGGGCTTCGGTCAGGCTCTGACCCAGGAGGCCCACAACCTGGAGATCTACCAGGGCAAGAACGAACAGGGCATGGCCCAGGCCGCCGTGGCCTTTGCCAAGCAGATGAAGCGCAAGCAGATCTTCGCCGTCACATCCTCTGTCGGTCCCGGAGCGGCCAATATGGTCACGGCCTGCGGCACCGCCACCGCCAACAATATCCCCGTTCTGGTGCTGCCCGGCGACACCTACGCCTGCCGCCAGCCGGATCCCGTGCTCCAGCAGGTGGAGCAGATCAACAGCCTTGCCACCACCACCAACGACGCCTTCAAGGCCGTCTGCCGCTACTGGGACCGCATCGTCCGGCCCGAGCAGCTGATGAGCGCCGCCATCTCCGCCTTCCGCACCCTCACGGACCCCGCCAACACCGGCGCCGTGTGCCTGGCCATGCCCCAGGACGTGGAGGGCGAGGCCTATGACTACCCCGTCAGCTTCTTCAAAAAGCGGGTCTGGCGGCTGGAGCGCCGCCCCGCCACGGAGGCCGCCCTGAAGGAGGCCGCCGGGGCCGTCAAGGCCGCCAAGAAGCCCCTGCTCATCTGCGGCGGCGGCGTCCGGTACTCCGAGGCCCACGCCGAGCTCCGGCACTTTGTGGAGGCCACCGGCATCCCCTTCGCCGACACCCAGGCGGGCAAGAGCACCATCGAGTGGGACCACCCCCTGGCCCTGGGCGGCGTGGGCGTGACGGGCTGCTCCGCCGCCAACGAGATCGCCAAGGAGGCCGACCTGGTCATCGGCGTGGGCACCCGCTACACCGACTTCACCACCGCCTCCAAGTGGCTCTTTAAGGACGAGTGCAAATTCGTCAACATCAACGTCTCCGAGTTCCAGAGCCTCAAGATGGAGGCCATCCCCGTGGTGGCCGACGCCAAGGACGCCCTGCCGAGGCTGGAGAAGCTGCTGGAAGGCTACAAGCCCGCCTATACCAACGAGGTAACGGAGGCCCAGGCCCGCTGGAGGGCGGAGCTGGAGCGGCTGGACCACATGACCTTCGCCGGCAGCCCCGACTGGGCCCCCATTATCAACGACGCCAACGCGGACTCCGCCAAGCGCTTCGCCAAGGATCTGAAAGCGGGCCTGTGCCAGACCACCGTTCTGGGCGCGCTGAACGCCTGGATGGCGGACGAGGACGTGGCCATCGGCGCGGCGGGCTCCCTGCCCGGCGACATGCAGCGCATGTGGCGGCCCCGGGCCCAGGACACCTACAACATGGAGTACGGTTACTCCACCATGGGCTATGAGGTAGCCGGCGCCCTGGGCGTGAAGCTGGCCATCGGCGAGGAGCGGGAGGTCTACGCCTTCTGCGGCGACGGCAGCTTCCACATGCTCCACGGCGAGCTGGTGACGGCCATGCAGGAGCACAAGAAAATCAACGTCTGCCTCTTTGACAACGCCAGCTTCGGCTGCATCAACAACCTGCAAGTCGGCCACGGAAACAAGACCCTCTGCACGGAGCTGCGGTACCGGAACCAGGACGGCCTCTTCGGCGACTTCATGGACATCGACTACGCCAAGGTGGCGGAGGGCTACGGCTGCAAGGGCTACACCGTCCGGACCATGGAGGAGCTGAAAGCCGCCTTCGAGGACGCGAAGACCATCAAGGACCGTCCCGTCCTCTTTGACATCAAGGTGCTGCCCAAGACCATGACCGACGGCTACGGCTCCTGGTGGCGGGTGGGCGACACGGAGGTGTCCGAGCGGCCCGAGAACCTGGCCGCCTATCAGGACCACCTGGCCCACGAGAAAACCGCCCGGAAATATTAAAAACGTCCAAGGGGGACTTTGTCCCCCTTAGACGCTCCGGCGGAGTCCCTCCTCCGCGGAACCCCCTCTCCCGCGCACGCGCGGGAGCCGCGCCCCATGGCGCGGGCAGCGGGGCGCCGGACTGGCGAAGCCCGCCCGGCACAGTTTAAAAAATCTGATTTCATCACGAAGTAAGAAAGGTTGATTATCATGGACAAGGTACTGAAAATCGGCATCATCGGCTGCGGAGCCATCGGCAAGGACCACTGCCGCCGCATCATTGAGACCGTCCCCGGCGCCACCGTCGTGGCCGTCTCCGACTATGTGGCCGCCGCCGCCGACGAAACCGCCGCTAAATACGGCATCAAATCCTATGGAAACGACTGCGACGGCATGATCAAGGACCCGGACGTGGAGGCCGTGGTCATCACCTCCATCGACCCCACCCACCACGACTACGTCATGAAGACCTTGGCGGAGGAGAAGTGGTGCTTCTGCGAAAAGCCCCTGAGCCAGAACGCCAAGGACTGCGAGGAGATCATCAACCGGGAGCTGGCCATCGGCAAGCGGCTGGTCCAGGTGGGCTTCATGCGCCACTATGACCGGGGCTACGCGGAGATGAAGCGGATCATCGACTCCGGCGAAATCGGCGCGCCCCTGGTGATCAAGGCCTGCCACCGGAACGTGGCCCAGGGCCCGGGCTTCAAGACCGAGAACGGCGTCACCAACGTGGCCATCCACGAGCTGGACATCTGCCGCTGGCTGCTGGACGACGAGTATGAGGACGTGCAGTGCGTCAAGGTCCGCCAGTCCGCCAACTCCGACAAGGGCTATGACAACCCCCAGGTCATGCTGATGCGGACCAAGAAGGGCTGCTTCATCGACGTGGAGGTTCAGGTGGCCGACGGCTACGGCTACGACATCCAGTGCGAGGTGGTCTGCGAAAACGGCACCGTGAAGCTGCCCGACCCCTACGCCGTGGTCCGCCGCTCCCGCCCCGCCGGCTGGGACAGCCTGAATCCCGCCGAGTCCATGCCCATCATGACCGACTGGAAGGAGCGCTTCATCGAGGCCTATGACATCGAGTTCTGCAAGTGGGTGGAGTCCGTCCACGCCGGGAAGCTCACCGGCCCCTCCAGCTGGGACGGCTATGTGGCCTGCGTGGCCGGCGACGCGCTGAACGCCTCCCGGGGCACCTCTCAGTTCCTGAAGGTGGAGACCATGGAAAAGCCAGAGCTGTACAAATAATTTTGCGGCAGAATAGGAAAAGGACCGGCTTTTGCCGGTCCTTTTCCTATTCAATCTCAATATGTACCGACTCGTGGAACACCGGATTCACCAGCCCCGGGATATCCACCGCGTCGGTGAAGTGGACGTCCTCCGTAAACTCCCGCAGCAGCGAGATAATACAGGGGTGGGGCCGCTCGTCAGGCCGTCCCGCCGCCACGCTGACCACTATGGTTTTGGGCCGGAGGCGGTTTAGAAATTTACGGGTGGTGGAGGATAGGGAGGCGTGGTGGGGCAGCTTTAAGATGTCGCAGGGGGAGAGGGTGTCATTATCCCAGACCACAGCGTAGGCGTCGCCGCCCAGGACAATTTCCTTTCCGCGGTAGAAGAGCCGCTGCCGCAGGCTGGAGATGTTCATGGCCTTGCTCCAGCGCATCAGGTCGTAGCGGTTCCGCTCTCCACGGAGGGCCGCGTTGTAGACCTCCCGCTGCCGGGCGTACAGCGTAGGTTCGCCGAAGAGAATGTCCATGGAGAGGTTCTCCGTCAGGCGGAGATGGGTCGTCCGGTCTCCTGGAAGCTCCGTTTTTTTCATGATGCGGTCCGGATGTTCCCGCAGCGGGCGGGCGTAGATCTCCAGACAGCGCAGCGCGTTTCGGGCTGTGCCGGGCAAGCTGCCGTCCCCGTCAAGGTCCAGAGGCGCCGCGTTTTCCGGCGGAATGTAGGTGGCCAGCAGCTCGTCCACGACAACATTCTCCAAGACCCGGCTCAGACCGCCGGTGTGATCCCGGTGGAAATGGGTCAGCAGCAGCAGATCCAGCCGCGGGATGCCTTTCTTTTTTAAAAAATCCCCCGCATAAATCCGCTGGGAACGGGGGTCCAGTTCGCCTGGGTGGTCGTCCCGAACCAGGCTGTCGTGTCCGCAGTCCACCAACATGGCGAATGTCTGCGCCCCGTCCTCAATTTCGCGCACCAGAATGGAGTCTCCGTTGCCGACGTTGATGAAATCCAAAACCAGCATTGCCTGTCCCCCTCTGATTTTATTGGTATCAGGATAGCACAGTTGGTTGTTGCGGGCAACTAAAAACGGCGGTCAGGACCGCCAAATTTTTGTCCTATATTTTGGCAAACTGAACGAGGACCACGGCCGCTTCCCCCCGGCCTCCTCTCCAGAAAACGCCGCCGGCCAGCACATCGCCGCTCTCACAAAACGAACTCTTGCGTGAACCCAGGAGAGATGTTATAATCAAGAAGGAAACATCAGGATTTTCGGGAGGACACCGCGTGAACAACACAGATCGGGAAAGAACGCCATCCAGAGGGTTGTGCCTGCTGACGGCCGCATCCGGTTTGGAGCTTCTATACTGCGGGCTGCTGCTAGATGGTTCAATTTCCGCATTTTTCCCCCTTGGGGATATGGAGGCCACTGTCGCGGTATTTGCTGTCGCAGCGGCATTGATCCAATGGCTCCTTCTACGCAATGCGTTTTTAGTCGCAGCGAAATGGCTGCCGGTCATTTTTTCCGCCGTGGGGATTTTTGCAAGTGAGACCGCTTATGCCGCCGGCAGTCTTGTCTCCTCCCTTTGGCTCTCGTGGCTGAGTGTGCCGCTCTATCTCGGTTCGGCAGCAGTTGTTTTTATATCTTACCTGAACCGGAGATAATATCAGCTCACTGTCAAACAGCAATTGACCGGGGCGCCGCCTGTACAGACGGTGCCCCGGTTTCCATATTTCCGTAGGCAGCCGGGCGGTGCTCACTCCAGCCGCCGCAGGGCATCCACCAGCGCAGTCTTGCTCTGGGTTTTTTGATCTTTCATCTTGATCACGCGGGCGGGACAGCCTGCCACAACGGCGTTTTCCGGCACGTCCTCCACCACTACGGCCCCTGCGGCCACAACGGCATTTTTCCCCACGCGGACGCCTTCGATCACCACGGCGTTGGCGCCGATAAGGACGCCGTCCTCCACGACGACCGGGGTGGCGGAGGCGGGTTCGATCACACCGGCCAGCACGGCGCCCGCGCCGATATGACAGCCTGCGCCCACGGTGGCCCGTCCGCCTAAAACGGCGCCCATGTCGATCATGGTGCCGGCTCCCACCACAGCGCCGATATTGATAATGGCGCCCATCATGATAACGGCTCCGTCTCCGATTTCTACTTTTTCACGGATCACGGCGCCCGGTTCAATCCTGGCCTTAACGGTCCTCAAATCCAGCAGAGGCACGCCGGAGTTGCGGCGGTCGCTCTCCACCACATAGTCTCCGATCCTTCCGGCATTGGCCTCCAACACGGCGGACAGCTCCTCCCAGTCGCCGAAGACGGTGAAGCTGTTTCCCTGGCCAAAGACTTTGGCGGAGCCGAAATCCACCGGTCCCAGGGTGTTGATATACAATTTTACCGGGGTCTTTTTTTCAGAGCTTGCGATATAGTTGATGATTTCCTGGGCCTTCATTGCGCAAACCTCCCTATTTGTTGTCTTGCTGTCAGAAACCGCCATCGGATGGAAGCGGGAAGACAGGGGGTGGAGACAGCATCCGGCTTATACCGGTCTATTGATTATCCCGGCTGGCTGTCCCCTTTGTTTCTTTCAGCTGCCCTCCCCAAACAGGATCTTTTGCAGGTCATAAACCCCCTTGGGTTTTCCCGGCAATAGCCGGGCCATGTGCAGAGCGCCGTTGACAAAGATCTGGCGGCTGGCGGCCCGGTGGGTGATCTCCAGCTCCTCGTCAGGGCCGAAAAATTGGACGGTATGGGTTCCTGCCACGGTGCCGCCCCGAAGAGCGTGAACGCCAATTTCATCCCGGTGCCGCCTCCCGGTGTTTCCAGCTCTGCCGCAGCACACCTTCATGGAACGGGCGGGATCAATAGCCTCCAGCAGCAGCTTTGCCGTGCCGCTGGGAGCGTCCTCCTTCTGGTTGTGATGCGTCTCGGTGATCTCGATATCAAAATCCGGTCTCAGCACGGGGGACACTGTCTGGAGCGCCCGGAGGAACACTGCTATGCCCAGGGAGAAGTTGGCGCTCCAGAGCACCGGAGCGGCCTCTCCCAGAGACGCGAGCTGCTCCCGCTCCACCGGAGTGTAACCCGTGGTGCCGGAGAGCAGGGGCGTGCCGGTCCGGCGGACATAGGCGCAGATCTCCGGAAGGGCTTCGGGGCGGGAAAAGTCCACCACTACATCCGCCGTGCGGCCCAGATCTCCCAGCTGGTCCAGGTCCTCCCGGCCCAGGGCCGCCGAAATTTCATCTCCGGCCGCCAGGGCGGTCTCCTGGATCAGTCGTCCCATCTTGCCACGGCCGATCAGTAAAAATCTCACAGCAGTCCGGCCTCCTGCAGGGAATTTTTCAGCTTCGCGGCGTGCCCGGCGTCCATTTCGCACAGGGGGAGCCGCAGCGGGCCTGCGTTTAATCCCATCATGTTCATAGCGGCTTTCACCGGAATGGGGTTTACCTCAAGGAAAAGATCATTGATCAGCTCCAAGTATTTCAGCTGCTTGGCCGCCGCCTGGGCCTGCTTCCCGCTGAGATAGTCCTCTACGATCTGCCGGCACATGGCGGGCATTACGTTGGCGAAGACGGAGATAACGCCGCTGGCGCCGACGCTCAGCAAAGGGACGGTTAGATCGTCGTTGCCGGACCAGAGGGCAAAGTCCGGTCCCACCAGCCGGGCGACTTTCATGGCGTAGGACATGTCGCCGCTGGCCTCTTTGATGCCGCAGATATTGGGATGCTTTGCCAGCCGCTCCACTACGGACACCGGAATGGAGCATCCTGTGCGTCCCGGCACGTTGTACAAAAGGCAGGGGATGTGCACCGCGTCCGCCGCCGAGGCAAAGTGGCGGTACATGCCCTCCGGATTGGCTTTGTTGTAGTACGGGGCGATCAGCAGCAGGGCGTCCGCCCCCATGTTTTGATATTCGATGCTCTTTTCAAGCTGGGTGGCGGTGCTGTTGGAGCCGCTGCCCACGATGACGGGGACCCGTCCGTCTACCACCTTCAGGGTGTGGGCCACCACGGTGGCGTCCTCCTCGTGGGTCATGGTGGAGTATTCGCCGGTGGTCCCAAGGGTTAAAATGGCGCTGGTACCCGCCTGAATCTGGCGTTCCAAAAGCCGGGTCAGCACCTCGAAATTGACGCTGCCGTCCCCGTGGTAGGGAGTGATCATGGCGACAATGGAACCGGTGATGTTTTCAAATTTCACGATTTCTATCCTCCGCACAGTTTTGGTTGGGCATAATAAAATGCCGGTAGAGGCGCACCTCTGCCGACAGTCCAACCTCCGTCTCAAAACCGGCGGCTTGCCGCCCTGCGCGGAATTCCTCCGCCGGACAGCGTACGCTTTCACAGGACCTGGCGGCCCTATGGGAAAATTACGCCGTGTGGCGGAGAAATATGCGCCAAGGCACAGATCAACCGGTTTTGGAACGGACTCCCTCCCGGCGCCCTCTCAGGCGCTGGGTCCTGTAAGCGGATAGCGCTCCCGCGGGAAGACCCGCGGACAGTCCTGGAGGTATTTCCCCACAGGCCCACCCCACGTTCACGCCTGAACGGAGAGTTCGGCGGAGTTGCCCCAGCCGCGTTCTTCGCCTGCCGGCTCCCGCGACTTCTTCGTCTCCGCGCCTCTATCTCATTTTGAGCTATCATACCAAATCCTCAACCTGCAGTGCAAGAGAGATTTTGGAAAAGATCACAGTTTCAAAGGGCGAACTCTTGTGAAAAGTGACAAAATCTGTCCTGCGGTCTATTCAAGGCGGGAGCGGCTGTGGTATGGTAGGATACATTCTAGCTGCCAAAGAGGAGGGGGTTCTATGCCCGCGTCTATCGTAAATCACCGCCGCTGCCTGCACCGAATCCCGGAACTGGACGACTGCCTGCCGGAGACCACAGCGTATGTGCGTGCGGTACTGGAGCCGCTGGGCGGAGAGATCTCCACGCCTGTTCCCGGCAGCGTCTGTGCGTTTTTTGACGCGGGGAGGACAGAGACGGCGGCCTTTCGGGCGGATCTGGACGCCCTGCCGGTGACGGAGTCCTCCGGTCTGCCCTATGCGTCGGTCCACCCCGGACGGATGCACGCCTGCGGGCACGATGGACATACCGCCTTGGCCCTGGGACTGGCGGAGTATGCGGCGGCGCACCTTGGAGAGCTGCCGCGAAACGCCCTGTTCCTGTTCCAGCCCGCCGAGGAGACTGCCGGCGGGGCGGAGCGGCTGTGCGGGACCGGGATCTTGGAGCGCCGCTGTGTTACCCGGGTATTTGGCCTCCATCTGTGGCCGGGACTGCCTGCGGGGAGGGTGTTCTCCCGTCCGGGTCCCCTGATGGCCCGCTCCAATGAGGTGACGGTGACCGTCACCGGGAAGAGCGTCCATCTGAGCCGGGCCGCCGAGGGACGGGACGCCCTGACGGCGGGAGCGGAGTATCTCCGCAGGGCCTACGCCATGGCGGACGCCCTGCCGCCGGACGAACCACGGATGCTTCGGTTTGGAAAGATGGTTTCCGGTACGGTTCGAAACGCCGTGAGCGGAGAGACCCGGCTGGAGGGGAGCCTGCGGACCTACCGAGAGGAGACGTACCGCCATTGCCGCCGTGGACTGGAGGACATCGGAGCGGCTTTGGCGGCGGAGACCGGCTGCGGCGTGGATGTCTTTCTCAGCGGGGGGAACCCCGCGGTGTGGAATCATGCGGAGCTGTATGAATCCGTCTGCCGTCTGCTGGGCGAGGAGGCCCCGGAGCTGTTAAAGGCCCCCGTTTTGGCGGCGGAGGATTTTTCCTTCTACCAGAGGCGGGCGCCTGGCGTGTTCTTTTTCCTGGGCGTGGGTGATGCGCCGGAGCTTCACGCGCCGGACTTCCGCTTTGATGACGAGACAGTCCTTCCGGCGGGGCTGGCGTTTTTGAAAAAGCTGTTGATGATGCCCTGAAAAAGACCGGGAGGCTGCGGCCTCCCGGTCTTTTTTTACAGGGTTTTCAAAAACCGTTCGATCCGGTCCAACCCCTCTTTTAAATCGCCGTCCGAATAGCAGTAGGACAGGCGCATGTACCCCTCGGTGCCGAAGTAAACGCCCGGCAGCACCCCTACCAGACCCTCCCGCAGCATGGTTTTGCAAAACGACTCGGAGTCCGCGCTGTATTTTTGGATACTGGGAAAGACATAGAAAGCCCCTTCCGGCTTATGGAACTCCAGCCCCATGGCGGCCAGGCGCTTGCACACATAGTCCCTGCGCCGCCGGAACAGCTCCACGGTGGGGGCGGTGCCGCAGGCCAGCGCCGTGACACAGGCCCGCTGGACAAAGGAGGGGACGGATACGACGGCGTATTGGTGGAACAGCTGCATCCGCTCTTTCACCGGCTTGTCCGCCATGCACCAGCCGAGCCGCCAACCGGTCATGGCCCAGGGCTTGGAGAAGCTGTTGATGACGATCAACCGGTCCCGCATGTCTGTAAAGCCGGCGAAACTGCGGTAGTCCTCTGTGTAAATAAGCTCCCGGTATACGTCGTCACACAGAACAAAAATAGGCTGATCCCGGAGAATTTCATGGACCGCGTCCAGCGTTTCCTTCGTGTAGACACGGCCGGTGGGATTGTTGGGAGACGTGAGGACCAGGGCCTTGGTTTTCGGCGTGATCGCCGCCGCCAGCTCCGAGGGGGCGATCTGAAAATCGTGGGCCTGGGTGGGCAGGGCCACCGGAACGCCGCGGCATAGCTCTGTGGCGGAACCGTAGAGGCTGAAGGCAGGGGTGGGGATGATGACCTCATCTCCGGGGTTTAAAATGGCGGAGAGGGCGATAAAGACGCCCTCCGTAGCCCCCACGGTGACAATGATCTCGTCGGGGGAGTAGTGAAGGCTGTGAGAGGTCTCCTCATACTGGGAGAGGGCCTCCAGCAAATAGGGATAGCCGTTGCCGGGAGGGTAATGGGTGTCTCCCGCGTCCAAAGCCGCTTTGACGGCCTCCCGGACGGAGCCGGGGGAGTCCAGATCCGGTTCTCCGATTGTGAGGCTGCAGGCCCCGGGAGTGGCCCGGGTCAGGGCGGTGAACCGGCGGATGCCGGAGGTCTCCACTCCCAGTGCGGCGCGGTTTAGTGTCAGTTCCATAGGCGCACACTCCTTTTTATGGGTTTAGTATAGGCGGAAGGGGAGTGGATGTCAACGCCGTTTTCGGCGGCCCTGCCGCATATGGCGGGGCCGCCCAGTATGTCGGACGTGCCGGAGGGCCGGTGTGGACTGGCGTGTGAGCGGGCCGTCACCGGCAGGCGGCCAGATCCCGCAGGAAGGCGTCCACGGCGGACTGGGGCGTGGCCCAGCTGGTGACGAAGCGGACGCAGGTGTGGCCGGAGTCGATGACCCGCTCCGGCTCAAATTCATATCCCATCTCCTCCAGCTGCCGCGCCACCGTGTTGGGCAGCACCGGGAACTGCTGGTTGGAGGGGGAGGGGATGGGGAAGCCATAGCCCAGGGACATCATGCCGTCCCGCAGGCGGACGGCCATGTCATTGGCATGGCGGGCGATGTCGAAATAGAGGCCGTCCTCCAGCAGGGCCTGGAACTGAAGGGCCATAAGGCGGCCCTTGGCCAGAATGGCCCCCCGCTGCTTCATGTGCCAGCGGAAGTGGTCCAGAGGCTTTTTCAGCACCAAAGCCTCTCCGAAGAGAGCGCCGTTCTTGGTGCCGCCGATGTAGAACGCGTCGGTCAAGGCGGCCAGGTCCGGAAGTGTCAGGTCGTTGCCGGAGGCGGTGAGGGCGGAACCCAGCCGGGCGCCGTCTAAAAAGAGGTAGAGACCCCGCTCGTCGCAGCAGCGGCGCAGGGCCGTCAGCTCCGCCTTGGTGTAGATGGTGCCCAGCTCCGTGGAGTCGGAGATGTATACCATCCGGGGGTGGACCATAAATTCGTCGGTATGGCCGTCCGCCACGGCGGCAACCATTGCAGGCGTCAGCTTGCCGTCCGGCGTCTCCACAGCGCAGACCTTATGGCCTGTGGCCTCAATGGCGCCGGCCTCGTGGAGGCTGATATGGGCGGTATAGGGGGCGATCACCGCCTCATAGGGCCGCAGGAAAGCGGCGATGGTGAGGAGATTGGTCTGGGTGCCTCCCGCCAGGAAATGGACGTCCGCTTCCGGGGCGGCGCAGACACGGCGGATGGTCTCCCGGGCGGCGCCGCTCATGGGGTCCAGGGCGTAACCGCAGGTCTGCTTCAGGTTGGTGTCCACCAGGGCCTGGAGGACCTTCGGGTGAGCGCCCTCGCTGTAGTCATTGCGGAAGCTGTACATGGAGTGGTACCTCTCTTTCAAAAAAAGTAACAAAAGTGGATGCCGAAATGTTACGGAATTGATGTTGAAATTATATCGTAATTCCTGTATAAAAGCAAGAAGAGGACAGATGTGCGATGTGCGCTGAAATTTCAGAAAAAAGGAAATACTGAGGGTGGAACTTTTTTGGCGCTTCATCCGTCATAAGGGTGAACACCGCCGGACGTATGGCGGCGGTCCCTGCAAGACCGGAACAATGAGCCGCTTGCATGGCTGTCTGCGGGCGCTGAATCAAAAGCCCACCCGAAAAGGCTGCGCTGGCCCTTTTGACGCCCCGACGATATGAGGAGGAGATCTACTATGAAAAAATGGATGACACTGATTCTGACACTGTTTGCGCTGACAGGCCTGACGGCATGCGGAAACTCCGGCGGCGGCGCGCCGGAGGAGAAGGATGTGGATTTGTCTGCGGTTTACACCTCCATGGAGGAGGTCTGCGACTGGTGGACCGACGGCTATATGGAGGATGTTCCGGAGGAGATGCTGGAGCTGTATTACCCCGGTCTCGCCGGATTGGAGCCGGAGCAGCTGATTGCCCGGACACCTCTGATGTCTGCGGCAGTGAACGAGGTGGTGCTGGTGGAGTGCAAGTCTGAAGAGGACGCGGACAAAGCCCAGGAGATTCTCCAGGGCCGCATCGACTATCAGGTGGGGGACGATACCAACCCCGGCGGAGCTTGGTATCCAGAGTCTATCGAGTCCTGGAAGGCAGCCAGCGTCCAGCGGCAGGGGAACTACCTGGCCCTGTTGGCTGTGACGGATGCCCAGACTCAGCTGGAGGACATCTTCAACCAGGCCTTTGCGTGAGGCGGGATGCCGAGTGATTCAAGATCGCGGAGCAGCCGCGGCAAATCTGCCGCGGCTGCCTCTGTGACTTTGTGGGAGAGGGGGATTTCCCTTGATTTTCAGCAGCCTGACATTTCTGTTCGCCTACCTTCCCTTGGTGCTGGCGGTCTATTTTCTTGTGCCGCTCTGGGCCAGGAACGGCGTGCTGCTGCTGGTGAGCCTGGTATTTTACGGCTGGGGAGAGCCGGTCTATATTTCCATTATGGTGCTCTCCACCTTGATCGATTACACCCACGGGATGCTGGTGGAGCGGTTCCGGCAGCGGGACCGGCTGGCCCGGTGGTTTGTGGGGCAGTCGGTGGTGTTTAACCTGGCGCTGCTGGGTTTTTTTAAGTACTGGGATTTTTTGGCGTCCAATCTCTCCTTGCTGCCCGGAGTCAGCTTGCCCCAATTGGGCATTCCGCTGCCCATCGGAATTTCTTTTTTTACCTTCCAGACCATGAGCTACACCATTGACGTCTACCGCCGTGACGCGCCGGTACAGCGGAATCTTGTCAGTTTCGGAGCCTATGTCACCATGTTTCCCCAGCTGATCGCCGGACCCGTCGTTCAGTATAAGGCCGTGGCGGCGGAGCTGGCCTGCCGGAGAAACACTGCGGAGGACTTTGCCCTGGGGGCCAGGCGCTTTACGGTGGGACTGGCCAAAAAGGTTCTGCTGGCAAACTCCATCGGTGCGCTGTGGGACGCCCAGCTGGCGGCCGGAGAGGCGGGGACACTGACCGCAGCGGGAGGATGGCTGGGACTGCTGGCCTTTGGCTTTCAAATCTATTTTGACTTCTCCGGCTACTCCGATATGGCCATTGGCCTGGGGCGGATCTTTGGATTCCGGTTTGGTGAGAACTTCGACCATCCCTACCTCTCCGTCTCGGTGACGGAGTTCTGGCGGCGGTGGCACATGTCCCTGACCGGCTGGTTCCGGGAGTATCTGTACATTCCCCTGGGCGGCAACCGGGGCGGTACGGTCAAGACCCTGCGGAACATCCTGATTGTGTGGTTTTGCACCGGCTTCTGGCACGGGGCCAGCTGGAATTTTGTTCTCTGGGGAATGTACTTCGCAGCCTGGCTGATTCTGGAGAAGTATGTCCTGCGGGAGACGCTGAGTAAAACGCCGGTGTTGATTAAGCACCTGTATACCCTGGCTGTGGTATTTGCGGGATGGGGAATCTTTGCCGTGGAGGACCTGTCCATGTGCGGTGAATACCTCTCCGTCTGCTTCGGCGGCGGACGGCTGTGGAGTGCGGCGGACGGCTACACCCTCCGCTGTTACGGGCTGACCTTTCTGATTTTGATCCTGGCTTCCACCACTCTGGGCCAGCGGGGCTGGCAGAGACTGCCGGCGCGGGTGGAAAAGCTCTTGACCCCGGTGCTGATGGGACTGGGACTGGTGCTGTCCACCGCCTATTTGGTGGACGGCAGCTACAATCCGTTTTTGTATTTCAGATTTTAACGGCGGAGTTTGGAAGCGATGGGGGGAAAGGCTGGCCAGGCTGGTGAAAACTCGGCGGTACAGGCGGCCGGGCGGAGCTTTCTCAATATTTTCGGATTCCGAGGGATAAAGGAGACGGTGGGATGACAAGGGGATATAGCCGTTTTTTGACGGCGTTCTTCTGCATTTTCCTGGGCGGTCTTTTGGTCTGGCACCTCCTGCTGCCGGACCGGACGCAGTCCGAGACGGAAAACCGGACCCTGGCACAGCGGCCGGAGTTTTCCTGGTCTGCTCTGGCGGACGGCAGCTACACCAAGGCGGTGGAGAGTTACTTTGCCGACCAGTTTCCCCTGCGGGATGAGTGGACAGGACTGAAAGCCCGGACGGAGCAGCTGCTGGGCAAGCGGGAGTTCAACGGGGTGTATCTCTGCGGCAGCACCCTGATTGCCAAGGTAAACACGCCGGACACGGCCGTGGTGGAAAAGAACCTGGACAGCGTCCGGCGTCTGGCGGAGAGGACGGAGGCTCCGGTGTATCTGGCACTGATCCCCTCTGCGGCGGAAATTTGGGGGGAGAAGCTGCCTGCCGGGGCGGAGAGCTGGGATCAGGCGGAGTTTATTGCAAAGGCGCTGGAGCTGGAGGGGGCTGAATCTGTTGACCTTTTGACTGCGCTCCGCGCTCACGCCGGAGAGGAGATCTTTTACCGCACGGACCACCACTGGTCCACCCTGGGGGCGTATTACGGCTATGCCGCCCTCATGGAGGCCCTGGGCCGGGGGGAGGAGGTTCTGGGGCCGGAGGCGGCAAAGGAGCGGGACCTCCCGGTCTCCAACGGGTTTCAGGGGACTCTCTACTCCCAGTCCGGCATCCACTGGCTGGAGCCGGACAGCATTGAGTTCTGGGTGGAGGATCGGGGCCTGAGCGTCACCTCCTGGCGGGACGGCACGCCGGAGGAGACGGGACTGTATGATAATGACTATCTGGGGGAGAAAGACAAATACTCCACCTTTCTGGGAGGCAACCAGCCCCTGTGCGTGATCCGCAATGGGGAGGGAACGGGAAAACTTCTGCTGATTCGAGACTCCTATGCCGATTCTCTTGCGCCCTTTTTGGCCCGGCATTTTGAGGAGGTCCACCTGCTGGACCTGCGTTACTACCGGGGAGCGGCCTCCGCTTACGCGGCGGAAAACGGAATCGGCCAGATCGTGGTGCTGCAGAGCGTTCCGAACTTTATCACGGACCAGAACCTGGCGCTCTTGGGCCGGTGACAGGCGTTATAGGTGCGGCGGCTTTCGCGGCCGTACGTGGGGTGCTTTTTGCCGCCAGTCCTTTTTGAAGGGCGGGGCGGGCTGTTACGGGTTTAACAAACCGTCCTCCGGAGGATTTCCGGAGGACGGTTAAACGTTTTCCTGTGAAACTTGTGCCTTTTTCACAAGAAAATATATGGAGATGGATGAAACTTTGACTAAATAATAACATTTGTTGACTTTTTATGCGGAAAAGCTCATAATATTATTTAGGGAACCAAACAAACTTTTGGGAAAGAAGTGACAGTATGAGCAGACTGGAAGTGAAAACCCCCGGTCAGGCCCAGGCCGTGGTAGAGCAGCTGTACCGGAATATGGAGCGGCGGATTGCCGCCAGTCCTCCTGGACTGTGTCCGGTGGACATGGCGCTGAACTTTCTGGACCTCTGCCGGGCCCAGACCTGCGGCAAATGCGTCCCCTGCCGGGTTGGACTGACCCAGCTGTCCAACATGATCCGGGAGGTGCTGGACGGCGAACCCAACGTCAAGATCTTAGAGCGCATCGAGAGTACGGCCCAAGTCATCGTGGACACGGCGGACTGCGCCATCGGCATCGATGCGGCCAACCTGGTCCTCATGGGCCTGCGGGGGTTCCGGGATGATTACGAGGAGCATATTCTGCACCACCGGTGCCTGGGAAGCCTGAAAAACCCCGTGCCCTGTGTGGCCCTGTGTCCCGCCGGGGTGGATATCCCCGGCTACATCGCCCTTATCAGCGAGGGCCGCTGCGGCGACGCGGTGCGCCTGATCCGCAAGGACAATCCCTTCCCCACCGCCTGTGCCTATATCTGCGAGCATCCCTGTGAGGCCCGGTGCCGGCGGAATATGGTGGACGACGCGCTGAATATCCGCGGACTCAAGCGCTACGCCGTGGACCAGGCCGGGGATGTGCCCCAGCCAAAACCCGCCCCTGCCACGGGAAAATCCGTGGCCATCATCGGCGGCGGACCCGGCGGATTGTCGGCAGCCTACTATCTGGCCCTTATGGGCCACAAAGTCACCGTGTACGAAAAGCAGAGACAGCTGGGGGGCATGATGCGCTACGGCATTCCCAGCTACCGCCTGCCCCGGGAAAAACTGGACGCGGAGATCGCCTCGATCCTGTCTTTGGGAATCGAGGTACATACCGGCGTGGACGTGGGGGTGGACGTGACCTTTGACGAGCTGAAGCAGCAGTACGACGGACTGTATCTCTCCATCGGCGCCCACACGGATAAAAAGACCGGCATTGAGGGGGAGGACAGCCTGGGGGTGGTCTCCGCCGTGGAGTTGCTGCGCCACATCGGCGACGACGAGATGCCCGACTTCGCGGGCCAGAACGTGGTGGTTATCGGCGGCGGCAACGTGGCCATGGACGTGACTCGCAGCGCCATCCGCCTGGGGGCGGAGAAAGTGACCTGCGTCTATCGCCGCCGCCAGGAGGATATGACGGCCCAGGCCGAGGAGGTGGAGGGCGCCATTGCCGAGGGCGCTGAGGTGCTGACCCTCCAGGCCCCCCTGCGCATTGAGGCTGACGAGCACGGGCATGTGGCGGCGCTGTGGACCCAGCCTCAGATCATCGGCGAGATGGACAAGGCGGGCCGGCCCCGGCCGGGCACCGCCGCGGCGGAGCCTCTGCGGATTCCCGCGGATACCATTATCGTGGCCATCGGCCAGGGCATCGAAACCCGGGGCCTGGAACAGACGGGCATCCGGATTCAGCGGGGCGGCGCGCTGCTGGCGGATTCCAGCACCCAGCTGCCGGATATGGTGGGCGTCTTTGCCGGAGGCGACTGTGTGACAGGTCCCGCCACCGTGATCCGGGCCATTGCCGCCGGCAAGGCCGCCGCCGCCAATATCGATGAGTATCTGGGCTTCAACCATGAGATTGAGTCTGAGGTGAAGGTGCCCACGCCCCGGTGTACAGACCTCCGGCCCCGGGGCCGGGTCAACGCCACCGAGCGGGACGCCTGCGAGCGCAAGGCGGACTTCCAGTGCATCGAGTGCGGCATGACCGATGAGGAGGCCGGACAGGAGTCCTCCCGGTGCCTGCGGTGCGACCACTTCGGGTATGGAAACTTCAAGGGAGGACGTGTGGAAAAATGGTAAACTTTACGATCAATGGCCGGGCGCTGTCCGCCGCCAAGGGAACCACCATCCTGGAGGCCGCCGAAAAGGCGGGTATTCCCATTCCCCACCTGTGCTTTTTGAAGGATATCAATGAGATCGCCGCCTGCCGCATGTGCATGGTGGAGGTGGAGGGTACGGAGCGGCTGGTCCCCGCCTGCAATACAGAGGTTCTGGAGGGGATGGTGATCCACACCAACTCGCCCCGGACCCGGCAGGCCCGGAAAACAAATCTGCGGCTGATCCTCTCCCAGCACAACTCCAACTGCACCGTGTGCGTCCGCAGCGGAAACTGTGAGCTGCAAAGGCTCTCCCATGATCTGAATATCCACTATCAGCCCTATCAGGTGCAGCCAGAGCGGGCACGGCTGGACCTGAGCGTTCCCATCGTCCGGGAGGCCAGCAAGTGCGTCAAATGCATGCGCTGCGTGCAGGTGTGCGACAAGGTCCAGGGCATGCACATCTGGGATGTGGCGGGCACCGGCTCCCGTACCACGGTGGACGTGAGCTACAACCGCTACCTTAAAAACACGGACTGCACCTTCTGCGGGCAGTGCGTCACCCACTGCCCAACGGGCGCTCTGACCGTCCGGGACGACACCAACAAGGTTCTCTGGGCGCTGGCGGACCCCGAGATTACGGTGGTGGTACAGGTGGCTCCGGCGGTGCGTGTAGCCTGGGCAGAGTTTTTCGGCCTGCCGGCCAGACAGGCCACCACCGGCCGCATGGTGGCGGCCCTGAAGCGCATTGGGTTTGACTATGTCTTTGACACCAATTTTGCCGCGGACCTGACCATCATGGAGGAGGGCAGCGAGTTTATTGAGCGGTTTACCCACCGCGGACGGCACCGCTGGCCCATGTTTACCTCCTGCTGCCCCGGCTGGGTGAAATTTCTCAAGACCCAGTACCCCGCCTATACGGAGCACCTGTCCACCGCCAAGTCTCCCCAGCAGATGTTCGGCGCGGTGGCCAAGAGTTACTTTGCGGAGAAGATGGGGCTGGATCCACACAAGGTGTTTGTGGCGTCTGTCATGCCATGCTCCGCCAAAAAGGCGGAGTGCGAACTGCCGGGGATGAACGACGCCTGCGGCGACCCGGACGTGGATGCCGTGCTGACCACCCGGGAGATGTGCAGGCTGTTTAGAAGCGACTGCATTGTTCCCGCGGACCTGGAGGAGGCGGAATTCGACAGTCCCCTGGGGACTGGCACCGGTGCGGCGGTGATCTTCGGCGCCACTGGCGGCGTGATGGATGCGGCTCTCCGCAGCGCCTACTATCTGGTAACCGGCAAAAACCCGGATCCCGATGCGTTTCAGGCGGTTCGGGGGAGTAAGCCCTGGCGGGAGGCCACGTTCACTATTCCCGGGGCGGGAGACGTTCGGGTGGCTGCGGTCAGCGGCCTGGGCAATACCCGGAAGCTGATGGAGGCCATTGACAGCGGCACGGCGGACTACGACTTCGTAGAGGTGATGGCCTGCCCCGGCGGCTGTGCCGGCGGCGGCGGCCAGCCCATCCACGAGGGAGCGGAATTGGCCGGAAGCAGAGGCGGCCAGCTGTGGAAGATGGACGCCAAGTCCGAGCTGCGGTTCTCCCATGAAAACCCGGATGTCCAAGCCCTGTACCGGGCCTATCTGAAAGCGCCTCTCAGCCAGCGGGCGCACCACCTCTTGCACACCAAGGAGTAAAATGGGCTGTCCCGCGCCGCCATTTTGGCGGCGCGGGCGTTTTTGCCAATATTTTTTGCGGCGTTAACATATACTAGAGTCATCACAGTACAGAGAGGATGACGTATTATGGAGGCACACTATCCCTTTACCCTGCCGCCCCTGCCCTATGGTTACGACGCGCTGACGCCGGAGCTGGATGAGCGTACACTGTATTTTCACCACGATAAGCACTTTGCCGCATATGTGGACAACCTCAATAAGCTGTTGAAGGACCATCCGCAGTACCACGGCTGGTCCCTGGAGCGGCTGATGCAGGACTGGGCGCAGCTGCCGGAGGAGATCCGCCAAGGCGTGCGGAACAACGCAGGGGGCGTTTATAACCACGACCTGTATTTTAAAACGCTGCACCCCGCTCCCGCCGCGGCGCCTGGCGCGGTTCTCCAGGGGGCGGTTGACCGGGATTTTGGCGGCCTGCAGGAGCTGAAAGCCGCTCTGCGCGCCGCCGCCCTGGGGCAGTTTGGCTCCGGCTGGGCGTGGCTGGCCGCCGATGGAGACGGACGTCTCTCCGTCCGCAAGACGCCCAATCAGGACAGCCCGCTGCCCCTGGTTCCCCTGCTGGGGTGCGATGTGTGGGAGCATGCCTACTATCTGCCGTATCAAAACCGGAGGGATGAGTACTTTGACGCCTGGTGGAGGCTGGTCGACTGGCCGGCGGTTTCCCGGCGGTACGAGGAAGCGGCCGGTTCCCGGGCGCTCTACCCCACTCCCTGATTCGGGCGGCTTGACAAGAGCGGTCTTTTTTGCTATAAAAAAAGAATGACGAACGGGAGCAGGACGGATCAAAATGCCGTTCTGCTCCCCTGCCGTTTTGTGCGGGAATCAGGAAGGAGGCTCCGGAGTGAAACAGTATGTCATCGCCCTGGACCAGGGAACTACCAGCAGCCGCTGTATCCTCTTTGACCAGGCCCAGAACATCGTGGGAACGGCGCAGAAGGAGTTTACCCAGATCTATCCCCGGCCGGGCTGGGTGGAGCACGATCCTATGGAGATCTACTCCAGCCAGTACGGCGTGATGAACGAGGTGCTGGCCAAGACCGGTGCCGGCGCTGGGGAGGTGGCCGGGATTGGCATCACCAACCAGCGGGAGACCACCGTGGTCTGGGACCGGGAGACCGGACGGCCCGTGTGCAATGCCATTGTGTGGCAGTGCCGCCGCACGGCGGCGCTGTGCGAGGAGCTGAAGCGGGACGCGGCGTTTGCCGCCTATGTGCAGGAGCGCACGGGCCTTTTGATCGACGCCTACTTTTCCGCTACCAAAATCCAATGGATTTTGGATCATATCCCGGGCGCCAGAGAGGGAGCGGCGGCGGGGCGGCTGCTGTTCGGTACCGTGGACAGCTGGCTCATCTGGAAGCTCACCGGGGGAAAGGTCCATGTCACCGACTATACCAACGCCAGCCGCACGATGCTTTACGACATAGAGCATCTCCGCTGGGACGAAAGCATCTGCCGGCGGCTCAACATTCCCATGGCGATGCTGCCGGAGGTACGCTCCAGCAGCGAGTTGTACGGCACGGTCAACATCCAGGGCGTGGAGATCCCCATTGCCGGCATTGCCGGAGATCAGCAGGCGGCGCTGTTTGGGCAGACCTGTTTTGACGCCGGGGAGGCCAAAAACACCTATGGAACCGGCTGTTTTTTACTGATGAACACCGGGGAGAAGATGGTCCGCAGTCAAAACGGCCTGGTTACGACCATCGCCGCCGGGCTGCGCGGCAAAATCCAGTATGCCCTGGAGGGCAGCGTGTTTGTGGGCGGAGCGGTGGTTCAGTGGCTCCGGGACGAGCTGCACCTGATTACCGAGGCCGCCGACAGTGAGTACTTTGCCAGAAAGGTACCGGACAGCGGCGGCGTGTATGTTGTTCCCGCCTTTACCGGCCTGGGTGCGCCGCACTGGGATATGTACGCCCGGGGAGCGGTTCTGGGACTGACCCGGGGCACGGGGCGGGACCACATCATCCGCGCGGCGTTGGAGTCTATCGCCTACCAGACCGGAGATGTGCTCTCGGCCATGGAGGAGGACACGGGGATCCGGCTGAAGGAGCTGCGGGTGGACGGCGGCGCCTCCGCCAATAATTTTTTGATGCAGTTCCAGGCGGACATCGTGGGGCGGGCCATTCTCCGCCCGGTGATCCGGGAGACTACCGCCCTGGGGGCGGCGTATCTGGCCGGTCTTGCCACCGGCGTGTGGCACAGCCGGGAGGAGATCCTCAGCCAGTGGACGCTGGACCGCCGCTTTGACCCGGAGATCCCGGAGGGGGAACGGATCCGCCTGCGGCGCGGCTGGAACAGGGCTGTGGAGCGGGCCAAGGGCTGGGAGAGCTGAGCTGTCATACAAAATCGGCCGGGGGAATCCGCCCCAGCCGGGAATAAGAGAGGTAAGAGAATATGGATTATGCGAAGGAGTCCCTCCGCCTCCACGGCAAGTGGAGGGGAAAAATTGAAGTGGTCGCCGCCGTTCCTGTGGAGACCAAGGATGATCTCAGCTTGGCCTACACACCCGGCGTGGCCCAGCCATGCCTGGAGATTCAAAAGGATCCCGGTAAATCCTATGAGCTGACCCGCCGCCATAACCTCTGTGCCGTCATCACCGACGGCAGCGCCGTTCTGGGCCTGGGGGACATCGGCCCGGAGGCCGGCATGCCGGTGATGGAGGGCAAGTGCGTGCTGTTCAAGGCCTTTGGCGGTGTGGACGCCTTTCCCCTGTGCGTGAAGACCCAGGATGTGGACGAATTCGTCCGAACGGTTTACAACATCTCCGGCAGTTTCGGCGGCGTCAACCTGGAGGACATCGCCGCCCCCCGGTGCTTTGAGATCGAGCGCAAGCTGAAAGAAAAATGCGATATTCCCATCTTCCACGACGACCAGCACGGCACTGCCATCATCACTCTGGCGGGGTTGACAAACGCGCTGAAAGTGGTGGGCAAGAACAAGGAGGACGTGCGGGTGGTGACCTCCGGCGCCGGTGCGGCGGCGGTCTCCATCACAAAGCTGCTGCTGTCCGCCGGGTTCCACCACATCACCATGTGTGACCGCAAAGGCGCAATCTATGCCGGACGGGAGGGCCTGAACTGGATCAAGGAGGAGATGGCCCAGGCGACCAATCTGGAAAGACGGGCCGGTACGCTGGCGGAGGCCCTGGTGGGGGCCGACGTGTTCATCGGTGTATCCGCTCCGGGCACCGTCACCGCAGAGATGGTGAAGACCATGGGGAGAGATCCCATTATCTTTGCCTGCGCCAACCCCACGCCGGAGATCTTCCCGGATGACGCCAGAGCCGGCGGGGCCGCCGTTGTGGCCACGGGCCGCAGCGACTATCCCAACCAGATCAACAATGTCCTGGCATTCCCCGGCGTGTTCCGGGGGGCCTTTGACGTGCGGGCCAGAGACATCAACGAGGAGATGAAGATGGCGGCGGCGGCGGCCCTGGCGGCGCTGATCTCCAGCGAGGAACTCAGTGCGGACTACATCATTCCCAAGGCCTTTGACAAGCGGGTTGGCCCCGCCGTGGCCAGGGCGGTGGCACAGGCCGCCAGAGACAGCGGTGTGGCAGAACTGTAAAGGGAAATGACTTTGTGGGCAGCTGTGCGCTGGGCGCTGTCCCGGCGGTGCGGCGGAGAGGAGGAGCGATGATGCTGAGTCCAAAACAGGTGGTCTGCCGGTGGGTGGACGCGTTCAACAGCGGAGATGTGGAATCCATCACGGCCCTGTATCACGAGGACGCGGTGAATCACCAGGTCGCCAACGACCCGGTGAAAGGCGCGGCGGCGATCCGGCAGATGTTTGCGGATGAATTTGCCGCCGCGAAGATGGTGTGTATTGTGGAAAATATCTTTGAGGACGGCCAATGGGCGGTTTTGGAGTGGAGAGACCCCCTGGGATTGCGGGGGTGCGGCTTTTTCCAGGTGATCAATGGGAGAATCCTGTTTCAGAGGGGATACTGGGACAAGCTGTCGTTTTTGAGGCAGCACGGCCTGCCGGTGGAGTGATCAGACTGGCGGTCCGCCGGGATTTCCGGAACGCGCGAATCGAGGCGGAGTTCGGGGAATTCCCCTTGGATCCGCCCGGGAAGACCGGTATATTGGGAGTGATTTGGATTGCAGACGCGGAAAGGAAGGATTTTGATGACTGCTTATGGGAAGATGGCCGCTGCGGAACGCGGGGCGGAGTATGCCCGCGTTCAAGCGGAGTTTGAAGAGCTGAAAGCCCGGGGGCTGAAATTGAACATGGCCCGGGGCAAGCCCGGAAAAGCGCAGCTGGACATGGTCTCGGACATATTTGACCTGATGCGGGAGCCGGAGGACTATGTCTCCGGCGGCATTGATGTGCGGAACTACGGTGAGCTGCGGGGCCTGCCCGCCGCCCAGCGGCTGTTCGCAGACATTTTGGGATGCAGGCCGGAGCAGGTGTTCGTGGGGGGAAACGCCAGCTTACAGCTGATGTATGACACCATCGCCAAGGCCTATACTCATGGCCTGCTCCACAGCCCCCGTCCCTGGTGCAAGGAGAAGACGGTGAAGTGGCTGTGTCCTGCTCCCGGCTATGACCGCCACTTCAAGGTGACGGAGAGTTTTGGCTTTGACCTGGTCGCCATCCCCATGACCGGCGAGGGTCCCGACATGGACGCCGTGGAGGAGGCCGTGAAGGACCCCGCCGTCAAGGGGATCTGGTGCGTGCCCAAGTACTCCAATCCCGACGGCATCATCTATTCCGATGAAACCATCTGCCGGATCGCGGCCCTGCGGCCCGCCGCGCCGGACTTTACCGTCATGTGGGACAATGCCTACTGCATCCACGAGTTCGAGGGGGAGTATGTGGAATTTCCGGATATCCTCGCCCTGTGCGCAGAGGCCGGAAATCCGGATATGGTCTTTGAGTTCGCCTCCACCTCTAAGATCACTCTGCCCGGGGCGGGCGTCAGCTGCTTTGCCTGCTCGGAGGCCAACATGGCCCACATGGAAAAGCTGATGGCTGCTCAGGTCATCAGCTTCGATAAAGTAAACCAACAGCGCCACGTCCTGTATCTTAAGGACAAGGCCCATACGCTGGAGCTGATGAAAAGGCACGCCGCTATCATGGGACCCAAGTTCCGCTGTGTGACGGATACGCTGGACCGGGAGATCGCCCCGCTGGAGATCGCGTCCTGGAAGCGGCCCAAAGGGGGCTATTTTGTCTCCCTCAACGCCATGCCCGGCACGGCGAAGCGGACCCTGGCGCTATGTAAAGAGGCCGGCGTCACCATGACCGGGGCCGGGGCCACCTTCCCCTACGGCAAAGATCCCGAGGACAGCAATATCCGCATAGCACCCTCTTTGCCCCCGGTGGAGGAGCTGGAGGCGGCGATGGCCGTGTTCTGCGTCTGCCTGAAATTGGCGGCTCTGGAGAAGCTGGGCGTATGAGGTACTACGGCAGCGTATACCGCCCGCCCTCCGAGGCCCGGAGCCTCATCGTCCAGG
>CAJUQM010000010.1 GCA_910588005.1 uncultured Oscillibacter sp. | reverse complement strand
CGGTGGACATTGATTTTGACATCGGGGCCGTCTACATAGATGGCGCGGAGCTGGCGGAATCCTATATCCGGGAACCCACTCTCACGGACGAGGGGATGAAATTTCCACTGACGGTGCCGGAGGGGTGCGTTTTCGTTATGGGCGATAACCGCAACGACAGCGACGACAGCCGGAATCCCGGCTTGGGTCCGGTGGATACCCGCGGTGTGATTGGACGGGCCTTTTTCCTGGTGGTGCCGGGGGCGGATAAGGATACAAAGGAGCGGGATTGGTCCCGCGTGGGAATGCTGAACCGGGAGGACTGAGAATCATGGAAGAAGAAAAGCAGGAAGTGGAGAACCAGGGCCAACAGGGGGAGAAGAACTCCAACGGGAAGGATTTGTACGAGTGGATGCAGGCACTGGTGTGTTCCGTACTGGCGGTGGTGGTGCTGTTCACCTTTGTGGTGCGGCTCATCGGTGTGGACGGGCACTCTATGCTGCCCACTCTGCAGGATGGGGACCGGATGCTGGTGCTGAATTCCGTGCTGTATCATGACTACAAATACGGCGATGTGGTGGTGCTGCGAAAGGACTCCTTTTTAAAAGAACCCATCGTAAAACGAGTGATTGCCACGGCGGGCCAGACGGTAGACATTGATTTTGACAGCGGCACGGTCTATGTGGACAGTACGCCCCTGCGGGAGGACTATATCAACGAGCTGACTTTTTTGGAGGAGGGGACGGAGTTCCCCCTCACCGTACCGGAGGGACAGATCTTTGTTATGGGCGATAACCGCAACCGCTCCAGCGATAGCCGGGATTCCAATCTTGGTACGGTGGATACCCGCTATGTGATTGGCAGAGCGATAGCGGTGGCCTTCCCGGGACCGGACGAGGAGACAAGGCGGCGGAATTTCCACCGGATCGGGGTGATTGTGTGAACATTCAGTGGTACCCCGGCCACATGACCAAAACCAGGCGGATGATTGCCGAGCAGCTCCGCAATGTGGACGCCGTGTGCGAGATTCTGGACGCCCGGATCCCTGTCTCCAGCCGGAACCCGGATGTAGACCAATTGACTGCGGGCAAACCCCGGCTGGTGGTTTTGAACCGGGTGGATCAGGCGGATCCGGAGGCCACAAAAAGATGGGCCGCCTACTTTCGGAGCAGAGGACACGCCGTATTGGAATCCAACGCCAAAGGCGGCGCTGGAACGGCGAGGTTTGCCGCCGCCATCCGGGAGCTGCTGGCGGACAAGCTTCGCGTCTATGCCGAAAAGGGTCAGGCGGGCCGGGTAGTGCGGGTGATGATTTTAGGGATTCCCAATGTGGGGAAGTCCACTTTTATCAATAAGGTGGCAGGCCGCAAGACCGCCAGGACCGAGGACCGGCCCGGTGTCACCCGGAGCAAGCAGTGGGTGCCCATTGACAAGGGGCTGGAGCTGTTGGATACGCCTGGCATCCTGTGGCCCAAGTTTGAGGACCAGAGCGTGGGGCTGAATTTGGCCTATACCGGCGCGGTAAAGGACGATATTCTGGACGTGGAGACCTTAGGCTGCCACCTGATGGCCTATTTGGGGGGGAGATATCCCGACGCCTTGAAGGCGGGTTATAGGCTCTCCGCTCTTCCTGAGCGGGAAGAGGGGGAGAATGAAGTGGCCTATGGCTACCGCCTGCTGGAGACGGCGGGCCGGAGGCGGGGCTTCCTGGTCTCCGGCGGTGAGGTGGACACGGAGCGCATGGCGAAAATCCTGCTGGACGAGTTCCGGGGCGGGAAGCTGGGGCGCTTTACCTTGGAGCTGCCGGAGACGTGAGAGGCGCGTACTCAACCGGACAGGAAGGCGGAAGAGGAGATACGGATGGAACATGCGGACGCGCACCGGGAGCGGCTTTTGGGCCGGATGGTGTTTGCCGGTGTCAGCTGGGTGGTTTTTCACGTCTGGTCTGCGGTTTACAATGGCGCTCTTTTTGTGTTCAACCATGGCTATGATAACTGCGGCTGGCAGATCTACGCGTTGCCGGCGGCATATCTGTTGAGCCTGCTGCTGTTTGACGGATTGGCGTATTTTGCGAAAAGCCTGACCGCCGGACGGGTGCTGGCGGAGTTTTAGGCGGTATCCACGGCAATGATCCCCATTACGGCCGCAGCGAGCCTTATCTGTGGGGAGATTCCAACGTTTATGATTCTGCCCATACTTCTTTTGCCCGCTGCTCCGCTGCTTCCCATTCTGGATCTGATGATGGAAGGGGCTGTCCCCGTGCCGGCGGCGGTCTTTGGGCTGTCCGCGGGACATGTTGCCTATTTTCTGTGGGTGCATCGTCTGGCTAGAGATCATAAGGACAGAAGAACGGATGGAAGCCGCAGTTGGAGGACGCAAAATGAGTGAAAGAACCGGAAAGAGCTGTACCGTTGCGGCGCTGCTGGCGTGGATTGCCCTCCAGCTGTATACCGACGTGGATATTTTGGCCAGTACCTTTTGTACGATCTCTTTTTCGAGCAGGACGCGGGCTTTTTGGGGAGCCTGGTGTATGTGCCTTTTGCTTCTGGACATACTGCTGTATTTCTTCGGGAGCCGGAGACTGCTTCGGGAGCTGAGATGGTACTGGATAATCTGCCTCGCAGGCGCCGCGGTGCTTCCGGTGGCGGGCCGCGTCTCTATTTTGATTGCGGCCCTGCTGCCCTATGGCCAGATGTTCTTTTTCTCCTACGCGCTGCTGTGGGAGGGTGTGGAAGTGCTGTCCTGGGATACGGTGAATGCCTGTGCGTTTGTTTTGACGCTGCTGCTGAGCGCCGCCCATGTTGGCTGGATGGTCTGGCTGAGCCGCCGGAACCATGAGGGGGACACGGCGGGGAGACGGCTTTCCGGGGCGCTGCTTCTGCCGGTTTGGGCGGTGTTCCAGCTGATCTCCGGGGTGGATACGCTCTTCAACAGCAGCCTGATTTGTGGAGCTTATGCCACCTACACGGCGTGGAGCTGGATCACGCTGGGGCTTTGGTGTCTTGGCCTTTTGGGTCTGTCCGGCGCGCTGTTTTCCGCTGGACAGAGGAGACTGCTCCGGGGACTGCGGTTGTACTGGCTTTTCTGCGCCTTGTCTCTGGCGGCGGTGCTTGTCCTCCCGCCATTGCAGGAGGCAGCGCTTCCCGTCCGGCTGCTGTACGCCGCGCTGACGCCTCTTTTTCAGCTTTTGGCGCTCTGCTGGTTCTTTTTGCAAAAAAGCATGGGTCTGAGTTGGGAGACAGCGAGATCTGCAGGTGTTTTAACCGGACTGCTGTTGTGTCTGGTCCAATTTGCCTATATGACCTGGCTTCTCCGCCGGGGCGGGAAGGAAGGAGTGGGTTCCCATGGATCTGTGGATCCCGGAACGGAAGTATTGGAACCGGGGAATTGACCTTCTCTGCGGCGTGGACGAGGCGGGAGCCGGTCCCCTGGCGGGACCGGTGTACGCCGCCGCCGTTATATTGCCTCGGGAGATCAATATTCCCGGTCTCGACGACTCTAAGAAACTGACTGCGGTACGGCGAGAGGCGCTGTACGAGGCCATTACCGTACAGGCCGTGGCCTGGAGCGTGGCCTTTGCCGCAGTGGAGGAGATTGACGAGATCGACATTCTCAATGCCCGGATGCTGGCTATGCAGCGGGCGATCGGCAGCCTGTCCGTCAAGCCGGATCTCTGTCTCATCGACGGCAACCGGGACCACGGCAGCAGAGTTGCGATTACCGCATCTCATGTGACCCTGGTAGGGGGTGACGGGAAAAGCGCCTCCATTGCGGCGGCGTCTATTTTGGCGAAGGTCAGCCGGGACCGGTATATCTCTGCCGAGCTGGACGCGCGATACCCACAGTACCAGTTTGCCCGGCACAAGGGCTATGGAACCAAGCTTCATTATGAGATGCTGGACCGGTACGGTCCCTGCCCGGTTCACCGGAAGAGCTTTTTAAAGAAATGGGAGGCGAGGCGGCTATGAGCACGGCGAAGGACGCCGGAGACCAGGGCGAAGCTGCCGCTGCGGCGTTTTTAAAGCGGAGGGGCTGTGAGATTTTATCCGCCCAGTGGAAGTGCCGCTTTGGCGAGCTGGATTTGGTGGCCAGGGACCCGGCTGGTATGGTCTGTTTTGTAGAGGTGAAGCTCCGGAGCGCCGGAGCCATCGGATCGCCCCGGGAGTTTGTAGATGGCCGGAAGCAGGAGCGGTTGCGCAAAGCCGCTTTGGCTTGGCTGGGCGAAAACGGTTTAGACGATGCCTCCGCCCGGTTTGACGTGGCGGAGGTCTATGTGGAAAAAGGCGGCATTCTCCGGGTGGAGTATCTGGAGGATGCGTTTAGATGATAATTTTCCTGAAAGTGAGGAAGCACAGATGAAATATTACAGTACGCGGGACAAATCCCTTCGCATGGACGCGGCGGAGGCCATCAAAATGGGGCTGAGCCGGGATGGCGGACTGCTGACGCCGGAGACCATCCCCCAGGTCGGTCAGGCGTTTTTGCGGAGCTTGGTGGATGCTCGGTATCAGACCCGGGCGGCAAAGATTATGGGACTGTATCTGACGGACTATACGGAGGAGGAACTGCTGTCCTTCGCTGGAAATGCCTACGGTCCCGACAAGTTTGACACGGAGGCTGTGGCCCCGGTCCGGACGTTGGACGGGAAGACCCACTGCCTGGAGCTGTGGCATGGACCCACCTCTGCCTTTAAAGACATGGCGCTCCAGATGCTCCCCCAGCTTCTCTCTGCGGCTCTGCGTAAAACGGGGGAGGATCAGACGGCATGTATCCTGGTGGCCACCTCCGGCGATACCGGCAAAGCCGCGATGGAGGGCTTTGCCGGCGTACCCCAGACAAAAATCATGGTGTTCTATCCAAAAGACGGCGTATCCAAGGTCCAGGAGGCCCAGATGGTTACCCAGGAGGGGGACAATGTGGGTGTGTGCGCCGTGGCGGGCAACTTTGACGATGCCCAGGCCGGTGTGAAGCGTATTTTCTCAGACACTGCCGTTCGGGAGACTCTGGCAGGCCGGGGGTTCTTCCTCTCCTCTGCCAACTCTATCAACTGGGGCCGCATTCTGCCCCAGGTAGTCTATTACATCTCCGCTTACTGCGATCTGGTGCGGGATGGAAAGCTGGAGATGGGAGATCAGGTAAATTTCTGCGTTCCCACCGGAAATTTCGGCGATATTCTGGCGGCTTACTATGCCAAGCGCATGGGACTGCCCGTTGGCAGACTGATTTGCGCTTCTAACCGAAACGATGTGCTGACGGATTTTCTGCGCACCGGCGTCTACGACCGCAACCGCCCCTTCCATACCACCATGAGTCCCTCTATGGACATTTTGGTGTCCAGCAATTTGGAGCGGCTTCTGTTTGACCTCTCCGGAGAAGATGACGGAGAGGTCCGGGGATACATGGCAGCTTTGGCGGAGAGCGGGAAATACGAGGTTTCGGATGCCATTAAGGCGGCTTTGAAAGAAGAGTTCTGGGGTGGCTGCTGCGATGAGGCTGGCACTGCCGCCGCCATAGGGGCGTATTACAAAAAGGGATATTTGATCGATCCCCACACCGCTGTGGCGGCCAGCGTTATGAAGCAGTACCGGCAGGAGACGGGCGATGAGACCGTGACGGTATTTGTCTCCACCGCTTCCCCCTATAAATTTTGCAACCATGTCCTCACCGCCATCGGGGAGATCCCGAAGGGAGACGGCGTAGAACTGTTGGACCAGCTGAATGCCGCCACCGGCGTAACGGTGCCTCGCCGTCTGGCGGCCCTCAAAGGGAAGGTCCGCCGCTTTGACCTCACCTGTGAAAAGCCGGACATGGACGGCGTGGTGCTGAACTTTTTGAGGTGAGTGAGGAAGAGGAGATCCTGGCGGTCAATGCACTGAAACGCCGGTGAGCGCGCCTCTGCATTGGAACATCCCGCTGGAGGAATGAGCTGCGGTGTTCCAACGGTAAGGGGGCGTTTCTCCGCCAATGTGGTCCCGCCGGCGCGGCGTCTGTTGCTGCGTCCACGGAGGGAAAACCTTTGTCTATGATGAGATACAGTATAGGAGGAGGTCCCATGGAAAGGCTGAAACGGAAGCACGCCCGGATCTTCTGGGGCTTGACCGGCACCTTCCTCGGCATGGAGGGCTTGGGATGGTGCCTGCGGACTGTTGGCGGGAGTCCTTGGCTTTTGGAGCTGTCCAGCTGGATTGGGATATTGGGCTTTCTCCCGTTCTTTGCGTCCTGCTGGGTTTGGCGCTGTCGGCTCCGGTGTCCCAACTGCCGGGACCGGGGACGGAGCAGCTCTGTCCGGCTGAACCGATTGAAAACAGACAGCTGTAAGAGCTGCGGCAGCCCCATCCTCTTTGACGACCAGATGGGGGAATGAGTATCGGAAGGGAGGGGCGCACATGGCCCTCTATGCCATCGGGGACCTGCATCTCTCCCTGGCGGTGGACAAGTCCATGGAGATCTTCGGTCCGGCTTGGGAAGATTACGTCTCCCGGATTCAAGAGGGGCTGGCCATTTTGACCGGGGAGGATACGCTGGTTCTGGCCGGGGATACCTCATGGGGCATGACACTGGAGGAGGCGGAGGCGGATTTTAAATTCCTGGACCGTTTTCCCGGGAGGAAATATCTCATCAAGGGCAACCACGACTATTGGTGGACCACCGCCGCCAAGCTCCGCCGTTTTTTTGACGAGAAGGGGATCCATACCCTGGACATTCTCCACAACAACTGTGCCTTATATGGGGAGTATGCCCTTTGCGGCACCCGCGGATGGTTTTTGGAGGAGGAGCAGAAGCCCCACAACGCCAAAGTGCTGCACCGGGAAGTTATGCGTCTGGAGACGTCTCTGGCGGCGGCGGGGGGGAGGCCTATTTTATGCTTTCTCCACTATCCGCCCCTGTACCAGGGCTATCAGTGCCCGGAAATCCTGGAGAAGCTGGAAAAGTACCGTGTGGAGAGATGCTGCTACGGCCATCTCCACGGCCCTGCGATCCGCCGCGCTCTGGAGGAAGAGCGAAAAGGGACGGTTTTTTCCCTGATCTCCGCCGACTATCTGGGGTTTGCACCAAAAAAAATCTGCGAATAGTGGAAAATTAGTGGAAAAAGGGCTGGTAATTTCAAAATTCTTCTGGTAGAATATATATTCGCACCGGCTTGTAGCCGGCGATGAACGGAGGAGTAGACGACATGAGTGTGAAAAGCTGCGAAAAGATTGAAAAGAGCCAGGTTGCTCTGACCATCGAGGTCGGCGCGGCGGAGTTTCAGGCCGCTATCGAAAAGGCATATCAGAAGATGCGCAGAAAGATCAACGTACCGGGCTTTCGTCCCGGAAAGGCCCCCCGTAAGATCATTGAGGGCATGTATGGCGCAGAGGTGTTTTTCGAGGAGGCTATCAATATTGCGTTCCCCGATGCCTATGAGGAAGCCGTGAAGGAGCGGGAGCTTCAGCCTGTGGGCTACCCTGCGGTGGAGATGGTGGGCGACGCCACCCGGGAAGGATTTACCTTTAAGGCTACGGTTCCCGTGTATCCCGAAGTTGTCTTGGGTGAGTACAAGGGCCTGACGGCGGAGAAGGAAGAGGTAAAAGTCACCGCAGCCGATGTGGAGGAGCGCCTCAAGCAGCTCAGCGACCGGAATACCCGCCTGGTGTCCGTGGAACGGGAGGCCAAAGAGGGCGATACCGCCGTGATTGACTTTGAGGGCTTTTTAGACGGTAAGCCTTTTGACGGCGGCAAGGGTGAAAACCACAGCCTGGAGCTGGGGTCTCACAGCTTTGTCCCCGGTTTTGAAGAGCAGGTCGTGGGAATGAAGGCCGGCGAGGAAAAGGAGATTGACGTCACCTTCCCCGAGGACTACCATGCAGATCTGGCCGGTAAGGCCGTGGTCTTTAAGGTGAAGTGCCACGAGGTGAAGGAGAAGGAAGTTCCGGAGATGGATGACGAATTTGCGAAGGATGTCAGTGAATTCGACACCATGAAGGAGCTGAAGGCCGATCTAAAGAAGAAGATTGCCGAGGAGCGGCAGAAAACTGCTGACCGGGAATTTGAAGACGCTGTGATGTCTAAGGTGGCCGAGGGTATTACCGCTGAGATTCCGGACGCCATGGTGGAGAATCAGGCCCGGCAGTTCGTGGAGAATTTTAAGGTGCAGATCGGCCAGCAGGGCATTCCTTACGACCAGTATGCCCAGATGACCGGCATCAGCGAGGCTAAGCTGCTGGAGGACGCCAAGGAGCCGGCTCTCCGTCAGGTGCGGATGGATTTGGCGTTGGCCGCTGTTATCAAAGCCGAGAATATTGAGGCCTCCGACGAGGAAGTGGAGGACGAGTTTAAGAAACTGGCGGAGCAGTACGGTATGGACCTGGAGATGGTGAAGAAGTACATCCAGGCCGACCAGGTCAAAGACCAGGTTGTCAGCCGGAAGGCTGTTGCCGTGGTGGTGGACAGCGCCGTTGCCGTGAAGCCGGAGAAGAAGGCTGCCAAGAAAGCTGCCAAGAAGGCGGAGGACAAGACAGAAGAGGCTGCCGAGGGTGAGGAGAAGCCCAAGAAAACGGCAAAGAAGGCCGCCAAAAAGGCTGCGGATGGCGAGGAAAAGACCGCCAAAAAGACGGCGAAAAAGACTGTGAAGGAAGAAAAAAAAGAGGAAGAATAACCCCGGTTTTTTCCCTTTTACATTGAAAACGATCCTGTTACGGCGGTTTTTATGGCCTGCCGGAATGGATTTTTGGAATTGTTCATTCATTCGACACATTCTCTCATGGTGCTTGTGGTATCATGGGAGAATGGTTTATTGGGCAGATTCCGTCCGGGCGCTGTTTATAGCGGAACCGGAATGTTGTGAACAGCCCCACAAAAGATCGGAGGTTTTCAAACATGAGTTTAGTTCCTTATGTTGTGGAGCAGACCAGCCGGGGAGAACGGTCCTATGACATTTTCTCCCGCCTGCTGAACGACCGCATTGTGTTTCTGGGGGAAGAGGTCAACGCTACGACCGCCAGCCTGGTGGTGGCCCAGCTGCTGTATTTGGAGGCCCAGGACCCGGACAAGGAGATTCAGTTCTATATCAACAGCCCCGGCGGCTCTGTTACCGACGGTATGGCCATCTATGATACAATGCAGTATGTCAAGTGCGACGTCTCTACCATCTGCGTGGGCATGGCCGCCAGTATGGGCGCGTTTTTGCTCAGCTCCGGCGCCAAGGGCAAGCGGTTTGCGCTGCCCAATGCGGAGATTATGATCCATCAGCCTTCTGCGGGAACCCAGGGACAGATTACTGATATGGCCATCCACCTCAAGCGGCTGGAGACCATTAAAAAGCGGATGAATCGCATCCTGGCGGAAAACACGGGCCGTTCTGTGGAGGAAGTCACTGCTGCCTGTGAGCGTGACAACTTCATGAGCGCCGAAGAGGCGCTGGAATTTGGCCTGGTGGACCAGATCATCACCGCTAGAAAATAAGCGAGGGGATTAGCCATGAGTGACGACGGCAAGAAAACGCTGCGGTGTTCTTTTTGCGGCAAGCATGAGCAGCAGGTTCACCGCATGATTCAGGGTCCCGGTGTGCGGATCTGTGACGAGTGCGTTCAGCTGTGCATGAGCATCTTGAATGACGGGTTTGACGATGTGGATTCCAATCCTCTGGAGGACATTCCCGACCAGCTCCCAACGCCCCGGGAGATTAAAGACGTGCTGGACCAGTATGTCATTGGCCAGGATGAGGCGAAGGTGGCGCTGTCTGTGGCGGTGTACAACCACTATAAGCGCATCTTTTTCGGCGGCGACGAGGATGTGGAACTGCAAAAGAGCAACATTTTGATGCTGGGTCCCACCGGTTCCGGCAAGACCCTTTTTGCCCAAACTCTGGCCAGGATTTTAAAGGTTCCCTTCGCCATTGCCGATGCCACGACTCTGACGGAGGCCGGTTATGTGGGCGACGATGTGGAGAATATTCTCCTGCGCCTGCTCCAGGCTGCGGACTTCGATGTAGAGCGGGCGGAGCATGGGATCATTTATGTGGACGAGATCGATAAGATCGCCCGGAAGAGCGAGAATACCTCTATCACTCGGGATGTGTCCGGCGAGGGCGTACAGCAGGCGCTGCTGAAAATTGTGGAGGGAACCGTGGCCAATGTGCCGCCTCAGGGCGGACGAAAGCATCCTCACCAGGAATTTATTCAGGTGAATACCCGCAATATTCTCTTCATCTGCGGCGGCGCCTTTGACGGGCTGGATAAGATCATTGAAAAGCGGCTGGATCAAAAGAGCATCGGCTTTGGAGCCAACATCCAGGGCAAAAAGGATAAGGATTTGGACAAAATTCTCCACGAGGTTCAGCCCCATGATATCCTGAAGTTTGGTATTATTCCGGAGCTGGTGGGCCGCCTGCCGGTGATCGCGCCGCTGAATGCCCTGAAACGGAAAGACCTGGTGCGGATTTTAACAGAGCCGAAGAACGCCTTGGTAAAGCAGTATAAGAAACTGTTGGAATATGATGAGGTGGATCTGGAATTTGAGCAGGAGGCCTTGGAAGCCGTGGCTGACAAAGCCATTGAGCGCAGCATCGGCGCCCGCGGCCTGCGGGCCGTGATGGAGGGACTTTTGACCCAGATCATGTATGAGATCCCCTCAGACCCCACCATTGTGAAAGCAGTTGTGACAAAAGACTGCGTGGAGGGGAATGGGGAACCCCTTCTGACCCGAGATACCAATAAGATCAACTATTCTGTGAAATTGAACACCGGCAAGGGAGAGCGGCCGAAGAACGGCGGCTCCGCCCCGAAGTCGGCGTCTTAAAAGCAAGCAGGAAGGGACGCCGTGCGCCCCTTCCGCTTTTTCCTTCCTCTGATGAAAGGAGAACACCATGGAACCAATTACCATGAATATTCCCGTCCTGCCCCTTCGGGGCCTGACGGTTTTTCCCCATATGAATCTGACATTTGATGTGGAGCGCCGCATATCCATCACCGCCCTGGAGCGGGCCATGGAGGCGGATCAGGATATATTTCTGGTCGCTCAGCGGGAGATCGGCGTAGATGCGCCGGGGGAAGAGGATCTCTATGAGATCGGGACTGTATCCCACATCCGGCAGATCCTGCGCCTGTCCCACCGCGCCGTCCGCTGTGTTGTGGAGGGCCGGCAGAGGGCGCGGCTGCACCGCCTGTGGCAGGCGGAACCCTATCTCCAGGCTAATGTGGAGCTGATCGGAGAGAATACCGGGAATCTCCGCCGGGGGCCTCGGATGGAAGCGCTGCTGCGTCAGGCGTATAATCTTTTTGGGGAATACGCCGGACTGGTGAACAACCTGCCGGAAGAGGTGATTTCCAGTGTAATGGATTGCCAGGATCCGGGGGATCTGGCTGACTTTATTGCCCAAAATATCAATCTGCGGTATACCGATAAGCAGGAGATTTTGGAGGAACTGGTTCCCTATGTGCGCCTTCGCAAGCTCAACGGCCTGTTAGCTCGGGAGTGCGATGTTCTGGGCTTTGAACACGAGATGGAGGGCAAGGTACGGGACCACCTGATCCGGACCCAGCGGGAACAGATTTTGCGGACTCAAATTCGGGTGCTGCAAAATGAACTGGGAGAGAGCGACGACGATGATGAGACCGATATCTACCGTCAGAGGATTTTAGAACTGCGGCTTGGCGAGGATGCGGAGAGACATCTTTTAAAAGAAGTGAATAAATTGTCGAAACAGCCCTATAGCAGCGCCGAGGCCGCGGTTATCCGGAATTATCTGGATGTGTGCCTGGAGGTGCCCTGGAATGCCACCACTCGGGAACGGGTTAGTGTGGATGCCGCGAGGAAGGTGCTGGAGCGGGATCACTACGGCTTAGAGAAGGTGAAGGAGCGCATTTTGGAGACCATCGCTGTCCGGCAGATGAATCCGGAGGGAAAGGGGCAGATCCTCTGCCTGGTGGGACCTCCCGGCGTGGGGAAGACCTCCATCGCCACCAGCGTGGCCAAGGCGCTGAACCGGAAGCTGGCTCGGCTCTCTCTGGGCGGCGTCCGGGACGAGGCGGATATTCGGGGCCACCGAAAGACCTACATAGGTTCTATGCCGGGCCGGATTATTGAAGCCATCAGCCGAAGCGGATCGATGAACCCTTTGCTGTTGCTGGACGAGATCGATAAGATGGGCAATGACTACCGGGGCGACCCGGCGGCGGCACTGCTGGAGGTACTGGACAGTGAGCAGAACTGTGCTTTTCGGGACCATTTCTTGGAGATCCCTGTCGATTTGCGCAGAGTGATGTTTATCACAACTGCCAATACTACGGATACGATTCCCAGGCCGCTGCTGGACCGTATGGAGGTGATCCAGCTCTCCAGTTACACCGATGAGGAAAAAGTGCAGATTGCCCGCCGTCATCTGCTGCCGAAGCAATTGGCGGAGCACGGTTTAAAGAAGAACTCTTTGCGGATCGGCGACGATATCATCCGGGCTATTATCCGGGACTATACCAAAGAGCCGGGTGTCCGCAAGTTAGAGCGGCGATTGGCCGCTATTTGCCGGAAGGCTGATATCCAAATTCTACAGGGTGATGTAAAAAGAATCACTGTTGCGGAAGAGAGCCTGCCCCAATTTTTGGACTGCCAGCCCTATCCCCCCGCTCTCCACACGGAGCGGGAGGAAGTCGGCGTGGTGAACGGTTTGGCTTGGACGGAAAACGGAGGGGAGATTTTAGAGGTAGAAGTGCTCATCTGCGATGGCACTGGTAAGCTGGAATTAACCGGGAATCTGGGCGATGTGATGAAGGAGTCCGCTCAGGCGGCGCTCAGCTGCCTGCGAAGCCGTGCAGAGGGTTTGGGCGTAGAATCCAACTTTTGGAAAGAGAAAGATATCCATGTTCATTTCCCGGAAGGGGCGGTTCCAAAGGATGGACCTTCCGCCGGCGTCGCCGTCGCCACCGCTATGCTCTCTGCCCTGACAGACCGGAAGATCCGGGCCGGCATTGCCATGACCGGGGAGATAACGCTTCGAGGCCGGGTGCTGCCCATTGGGGGATTAAAGGAAAAGACGATGGCGGCCCTGCGAAACGGCATTGGAACAGTCTTGATTCCAAAGGACAATGAGCGGGATCTGGAGGAGATTGACCAGACTGTCCGAGCGGCACTTCAGTTTGTTCCGGTGAATACGGTGGATGAAGTATTTGCCGCCGCTCTGTGTCCGGAGCGAATGTCTCTTATGGAGGAGAACTCCGTAGCGTCCCTGCCGCCTTTGGGCAGGGAGCAGACCGGAGAGGCCGTTTTGCGGCAGTAGATGAAAAGGAGGGGTTAAATGCCTCTGAACTTTGCAAAGGCGGATTTTGTCCGTTCCGCCGCCGCCCCGGAACAATTCCTGCGGGACGGTTTGCCCCAGTTTGCCTTTGCGGGGCGGTCCAATGTCGGAAAGTCCTCTGTGATCAACCGCCTGCTGGGAAGGAAGAATTTGGCCTATGTGGGCGCGTCGCCGGGGAAGACCACTCAGATCAACTATTTTCAGGTGGACCGGCGGGCCTATCTGGTGGATTTGCCGGGCTATGGCTACGCAAAGGTCAGCCGCGCGGAAAAGGAACGCTGGGGACGGTTGATGGAGCGTTATTTCCAGGATGAGGGCAGCCTAATTACCACAGGTGTTTTGATTGTGGATATTCGCCATAAACCGACGGCGGACGATTTGACGATGCACACCTGGTTTCGGGAGTCCGGCTGTCCGGAAATTATAGTGGCCAATAAACTGGACAAGCTGAAGCGCAGCCAGATCGAATCCGCTTTGACCGTAATTCGGGAGACCTTGGGGTTGGATACAGGGGATGCGCTGGTACCCTTTTCCGCTGAAAAAGGTGTGGGAAAAGAGGAGCTGGTGAAGCTGTTGAACACAGCATGCGGCTGACCATAATTTGGAAGGTTAAAACAATCGCGCCATCTATTGCAATTTTCGCCAGAATCGCATATAATGAAAACGTGAGAAAGCGGGACGCGGAGGGACTACCCGCGTCCCGCTTTATAAAAAATCCCAATTCGGCTTCGTGTGTTTAGGTGAAAACAATCAATAATTATCTGTAGCTATTGCGCAGCATACCGCTTGGCGTTAAATAGCAGCAGCCGTATATTAAATACCGACAGCGTTTACAGGAGGCGCGAAACCATGAGAGATATGATTGCATACTGCGGGCTGGATTGTGAACGATGTGACGCATATCTTGCTACAATCCACGATGACCATGCCCTGCGCGAGAAAACCGCCAAACTGTGGGCGGAGTTAAATCATGCACCCATTTTGCCTGAACATATCAATTGTAAGGGCTGCCGTGCAGACGGAGTTAAAACCGTATTTTGTGAGAGCCTTTGCCGTATTCGCCAGTGCGCGCTGAAAAAAGGCGTGACGACATGCGGTGACTGTCTGGACCTAGAAACATGCCAGTCTATTGGAGAGATTCTCTCGAATAATCCAGACGCTCTGGAAAATCTGAGAGAATAAGCTTACAGATTGCCAACAACTTCCAGTTTGGGGAAGGGTAAATATTTTGTTTTAAGTAATCTTGATCCACCAGATATACAAAAGTGAATTGAGAAGATAAAAATTGGGATGGGAGAGGAACGTCTATGAAAAAGCGGATCAGTGCCTTGGTACTTACCACGATTCTCCTTGTGGGGACAGCAATCCCCGCCCTGGCGGCCGGAACGGTTTTTTCTGATGTTCCCTCCGGATTTTGGGCGGGAGAAGCAATCCGAACGATGGCTGAGAGAAATATTGTCTCCGGATATGAGAATGGCAGTTTTCGGCCTGGGCAGAAAGTGACCAACGCCCAGTTTGCTGTGATGCTGGCCCGGGCGTTTTACCCTG
Source organism: uncultured Oscillibacter sp. (assembly GCA_910588005.1). Lineage (GTDB taxonomy): Bacteria > Bacillota > Clostridia > Oscillospirales > Oscillospiraceae > Oscillibacter. The sequence continues at coordinate 52,905 of CAJUQM010000010.1, read as the reverse complement.
CGGAGGCCAAGGCCTATGCGGAGGAGGGGTATGGTGATTCCGCTCCCTGGTATTGGTCCAGCATGGCGGCGCTGCGGGACCACGGCGTGTTGAACGGCACGGCCATGGGCGGTGACGGCGGATGGCCGGTGCTGCAGTGCGACGGAGATTTTGTGACCCGCTATGATATGGCGCAGCTGGCCTATAATGTCATGCTGGACTACGAGCAGAGCGGCAGCGGAATTGAGCGGGAGCTTGTTCCCAGCCGGGTCCGGGATTGGGATGTGATCCCGGAGGCGTATCAGGACGCGGTAACGGCCTGCTACGTACTGGGAGTACTAGAGGGGCAGGCTGACGGCAGCTTTGATGGGACCTCCCTCATGAGCCGCGCACAGAGCTGTGTGGTTATTGAGCGTTTGGGAAAGGGCCTGGGAGTCAACATTGGAACGGGAAAACCGGGAACCGGCCAGTCTGCGGAGAAGGTGCTGGTCAGCGGTGAGCCTGTAACAGAGGAGAACGTTAAGAATCTTTTGCAGAGGGTTGCCACGGAGTGGCAGGGCAATATTCGGGCGTCGGTCTATCTGGCAGGCAACTCCAGCATGGAGGTGCGGGAGATTATCTGGTCGTATCGGGACATAAATGGGAGAACGCTCAGTATGACCTCCGGCGCCGCCGGGTATGTGGCCCGCCTCAGTGACCGTGTTTTTGGACGGTACGGTTTCCCTGCGCGAAAGCTGGACTCCCTTAGCCAGATGCGGGCTGGCGATATTGTGATTACGCTGCAGGATGGAAGAATCATCCATGCTGCGACATACAGCGGTGAGAGCGGAATGATGATGACGGTGGAAGGACGGCTTGCCCAAGGATATGGCGCCTTTTCTGTGAAAGACAGCACCGCGCCTGGCACGGTGGTTGTTATGCCGGAGGATGTGCTGCCTGGGCGGACTTATGAGGTCTGGACCCGCTATCCGGAATAAAACAAGGGAACGCCCCGCCTTTGGCGGGGCGTTTTTCTATGGCAGATCCGACGGGGAATGGGGAAGACCCTCAAAGTCATCCCGCTCCGCCGCCTCCAGGTACAGCAGCATCAGCTGGCACCAGCCTGATTCCTCCGGAGTAAACATGCTGCCGGAGAGCGCGGCGTTCAGGGTCTCGCGGGCAGCGGCCAGTTCCTGGGAATTCCAGACGCCGTCAAAAGCGGCGCCCAGAACGGAGTGGAACCGCCAATCCTCCTCGCTGTCCCAGTCACGGGTGAGACTGCGGATGAAGGCGGCGGGGTCGTAGAAAAAGACGCGGGAGAGCAGGCCATCGTAAGATTCCGCGTAGGCGCCGTCGATTCCTTTTGCCACGGAACCTGTTTGAATCCGGAAAATCTCAGATTCGGTATAGGCGTCCTGACGGATCAGCCACTCCATGAGAGCAAAGATGGTGTCCGACGGGTACTCAGCCGTGCCCATCTGCCCCAGCTCCGACCAGTCCAGATCCGGCAGGAGGGTGAAGATATCCCGGCGATAGGCGTACCGCTCCTCGGCGGTGAGATTGTTGTTGGACACCAGCTGGTTAAAGGCGATGTAGACCCTCCGGGTGTCGCTGAGCGGCTCCCGCTCCGGCTCCTCCCGGAGGGAGAAGTCTGGCTCGCCGTCCTTCATTGGGAAGCGGGAGATATGATTCACATTGTCCGGTGTGTAGTAATCCCCCAGGTCATACATCCTCTCCATACGGATGCCGGATACGCTCCCTCGCTCAATATAGAAAAAAATTGTGGAGTATCCGTCCGCAAAGGCCGACCAGGCATAGAAGTAATCATGGGGAACCAGGGTATAGCCCTCCTCTTTCAGGCAGTATACCAGTTCGTCGCCGTAAGCCGCCAATAGATCCGCCTCGCTGCTGCCGGAGGCAATTCCGCGGGGAGTGGCGTATCCAGACACAATGGTGGAGAGGGCGTCGATGTTTTCCCATTCCTGTGTTTCCCCCTTCGGCTCCAAGGCATCTTCAATGCGGCTGTATTCGATCAAGACGGCGCCGCAGTCCGCCCGGTGGGCGGTCATGCTGCTAAAATCTGTGTCCAGCACCTCCTCCGGCTTCGTCAGCTCCAGGGAGGTGCCGAAGGGGAAGAATGTCTCCTGGGTGCCCAGCTCCAAAAACTCCTCATGCCCGTCTCTGCTGGTCCAGATCAGGGCAAACTCCGTAGACGGGGCGCGGATGGCCTCAGACGTCTCGGCGGAAACTGCGTCCCTTGGCGGCGGGGCGGCGGGAGGTGGTGTGTCCGGCCGGAAATTGGTCCATAAGGTCAGTCCTGCGGCAAATAGCGCCAGAGTCAGCAGGGCGATTAGAGGGGGAAAGAGGAACAGCCGCAGATTATCCGGAAGCAGTTTCTTCTGTTTTTTTGGCTCCGGCGTCTCCGTCAGCTCCGCTACGGATACCTGGAACTCCCGTGCCAGGGCGATCAGGTTCGCCATGTCCGGCGTGGCCGTGTTGGTCTCCCATTTGCTCACGGCCTGGCGGCTGACGCCCAGCCGCGCCCCCAGCTCCTCCTGGGAAATCCCCAGGGACCTGCGGTATTGACTGATTTTCTCGCCTAAATGCATAAAACATCGCCTCCTTCCTCTGTGTCATAGTACCATATTTCCAGGGAAAAGGCTACCACCCGGATGTCAAATATCGGTTGCGGGAGGAAAACGTGTCTGAATTTCAACGAAAACGGCGGGCATAGATGTGCGTTGCCGGCGGTGGGGATTTTTTCGTAGAAATATTTGTCTACCCTCTATGCAAAAGCGGAAAAATAAGTTAAAATAGACAAAATGATATTTGTACCATAAAAAAGATAAAGATGGAGGGTTCACTATGGCAAAGCCTGTTTACCGGCGTGTCCTGTTGAAGATCAGCGGTGAGGCCTTGGCCGGCGGTAAGGGAACGGGGCTGGACTTTGAGATGATTGGCAGCGTGTGTGATACCATCAAGGAGTGCCTGAATATGGGTGTGCAGGTGGGCCTGGTGGTAGGAGGCGGCAATTTCTGGCGCGGCGCCAAAAACAGCGGCGGCAAGATGGAGCGTACCCGGGCCGATCACATGGGGATGCTGGCCACGGTTATGAATTGCTTAGCTGTGGCAGATGTCTGTGAGCAAAAGGGAATCCCTGTTCGGGTGCAGACCGCGATTGAGATGCGCTCTATTGCCGAACCTTATATCCGTTCCCGGGCGATCCGGCATTTGGAAAAGGGACGGGTGGTGATCTTTGGCGCAGGCACCGGCAATCCCTACTTCTCCACAGACACTGCTGCCGTACTGCGGGCTGCGGAGATCGAGGCCGACGTGATTTTGCTGGCCAAGAACGTGGACGGCGTGTACAGCGCCGATCCGGTAAAAGATCCGGCTGCCGTCAAGTACGATACCATCAGTTATGATGATGTGCTCGCTCAGCATCTGATGGTAATGGATACCACCGCTACATCCCTCTCTATGGATAACCATATTCCCGTGCTTCTCTTCGCCTTAAAGGACCCCCGGAATATTATCCGGGCCTTGTGCGGTGAGAAGATAGGTACCATCGTCAAGGAGTGACAGAGGCACGAAGCGCACTTTCCAACACATTTTACATTTGAAAGGAAGGACCTTATTATGTTGAAGGACGAGTACAAGGTATACGAGGAGAAAATGAAGAAGAGCATTGACTCCGTGGCCGCAGACTTTGCCTCCGTGCGGGCAGGCCGGGCCAACGCCGCTGTGCTGGACCGCATTATGGTGGACTACTACGGTTCTCCCACCCCTATCCAGCAGATTGCGGCGGTTGCATCTCCGGATCCCCGTTCCCTTGTCATCACTCCTTGGGACGGTTCTGCGCTGAAAGCCATTGAAAAGGCTATTCAGAACTCTGATTTGGGAATTAACCCTCAGAACGACGGCAAGGCGATCCGCCTCTCTTTCCCCCAACTGACAGAGGAGCGCCGTAAGGAGCTGGTAAAGCAGATCCGTAAGTACGCCGAGGGCGGCAAAGTGGCGGTGCGGAATATCCGCCGGGACGCTATGGACAACTTTAAAAAGCAGGAGAAGAAGTCTGAGATCACGGAGGATGAGCTGAAGCTGGTGGAGAAAGACCTCCAAAAGCTTACCGACGACAGCTGCAAGATCCTGGATGAGCTGCTGGCGAAGAAAGAAAAGGAACTGATGGCGGTCTAATGGCGAATCAGAGTGTTGAAACGGGGCGGCTTGCGCCGCCCCGCCATATTGCCATCATTATGGACGGCAATGGCCGCTGGGCCACGAAGCGGGGCCTGCCTCGTACCGCCGGACATAAGGCGGGGGCGGAGACTTTCCGCCGCATTGCCACCTATTGTAAGAACATTGGTGTGAAATACCTGACGGTGTATGCCTTTTCCACGGAAAACTGGAAGCGGTCTGAGACAGAGGTCTCCGCCATTATGGCGCTGTTGAAAAGGTATCTCCAGGAGGCGGTGGACACCATGGAGCGGGATCATATCCGGCTCCACTTCTTCGGGGATATGACGCCCATCGCCCCGGAGCTGCGGGTTCTGGCCAGGGAGACAGACGAGATCACAGAACACCTTTCCAAAGACGACTTCCAGGCCAATGTGTGCTTAAACTACGGCGGACGGGACGAGATCCTGCGGGCGGTCCGGCGGTTCGCCGCAGACTGCGCCAGGGGAGAGCGGAGACCGGAGGAGCTGGACGAGGCGGTGTTCTCCGGATATCTGGACTCCGCCGGAATTCCGGACCCGGAGCTGATTATCCGGCCCAGCGGGGAGCAGCGGCTGAGCAACTTTTTATTGTGGCAGTGCGCCTATTCGGAGTTCTACTATACAGATACGCTGTGGCCGGACTTTGACGAGGCGGAGTTGGACCGTGCGGTCATGGCGTATCAGACGCGGGACCGGCGGTTTGGCGGGGTAAAGAACTGAGATTTTCGTCCGTCTTTCGCGTACCCCGAATGGGGTATTCAAAAGGCGGCGGGGTGCAGGGGTGAAGTCTTTGCAGGGGCCGCAAAACAGAGTGAGCGGCGTATAAAGGATGTGACAATTCATGAAATCAAGAATCCTGGTAGCCGTGCTGGGCGTGCCGGTGCTGATTTACGTGGTGTTATGGGCGCCAAGCATTGTGATGATGACTGCCCTGTGCCTCTTGGCGGGCATCGGCGGCATGGAACTCCAGCAGTGTGTCAGCGGAGTGAAACGGAGTGAGCTGGTGGGCCTGAGTGCAATTACTTCAGCTTTCACAGTGGCGTGGTATTATGACCGCCCGGATGCTGCCGCGTTGCTGTTTCTCCTGGAGGCACTCCTCTTTTTTGGCCATGCCATCAAAAAGGGGGGCGAGATAAAATTCAACCAGATCATGGCGGGATTGTTCGGAGGCATCGCCATTGGCTGGTCTTTTGCCGCCTTCCTCCGCCTGGAGGCCTCTGGCATTCACCGGGCTTGGCTGCTTCTGCCCTTTATCCTGAGCTTTGCCTGTGATACTTTTGCCTATTTTACCGGTCTCACTCTGGGCAGACATAAGCTTGCACCCAAGGTTAGTCCAAAGAAAACCGTAGAGGGGGCCATTGGAGGGCTTGTAGGCAACATGGTCTGCGGATTGCTGTTTGCCTATGTCATGAACCGCTGGTTTGGCAGCTCGATTGCCGCCGTTCCCATGGCGCTGCTGGCCTTGGCCTGCGGTGTGGTAGCCCAGATCGGTGACCTGAGCTTCTCCCTCATCAAGCGGGAATTTGGGATCAAAGACTATGGACGCCTCTTTTTGGAGCATGGCGGCGTGCTGGACCGGTTTGACAGCGTACTGTTTGTAGCCCCGGTGGTGGAGATTGCGCTTACACTTTTTTCCGGTGTTCTTTTCATGCCGCTTTTTGGAGTAGGATGAGCTTATGACGAATACAATTGCAGTGCTGGGATCTACCGGCTCCATCGGCCGGCAGACCTTGGATGTGGCAAATCAACTGGGTCTCCGGGTGGCGGTTCTCACCGCCCACACCCGTGTGGAGCAGATGGAAAAGCAGGCCAGAAAATTCCGGCCCCGTCTGGCGGTGATGACTGATGAAACGGCGGCGAGGGACCTGGCTGTCCGGCTGTCGGACACAGACGTAAGAGTAATGGGCGGCCAGGCAGCGCTGGAAGAGGCGGCGGTATTTTCGGAAGCGGATACCGTGGTCACTGCCGTGGTGGGCATGGTGGGGCTGAAGCCTACGCTTGCGGCCATCCGCGAGAAAAAGCGGATCGCCCTTGCCAATAAGGAGACTCTGGTCTGTGCCGGTGAGTTGGTCATGGATGTGGCAGAGGAGAGCGGGGCGGAGATGATCCCTGTGGACTCGGAGCACTCCGCTATTTTCCAGTGCCTTCAGGGATGTGCGGATAAGCGGGAGGTCAAACGTCTGATTTTAACCTGTTCCGGCGGGCCGTTTTACGGCATGAACCGGATAGAAGCGGGCAAAATGACAAAGGCGGATGCCTTAAAGCATCCCAACTGGAAGATGGGACCTAAGATCACGGTGGACTGTGCTACGCTGATGAATAAAGGCCTGGAAGTGATTGAGGCCATGCGGCTCTACCGTCTGCCCTTAGAGCAGGTGGATGTGGTGATTCACCGCCAGTCCATTGTCCACTCTCTGGTGGAGTTCCGGGACGGAGCCGTGCTGGCCCAGCTGGGTACGCCGGACATGCGGCTGCCGATCCGGTATGCTATGACTTATCCGGAGAGGGAAGAGAGTCCGTTGGAACCGCTGGATCTGTTGTCCTGTCCCCCCTTGACCTTTGACCGCCCGGACCGGGAGGTGTTTCCCTGTCTGGCGTTGGCGGAGAAGGCGGCAGTCCGGGGCGGCACGGCGTGCGCTGTGCTGAACGGTGCCAATGAAAAGGCTGTCCAGCTGTTTTTGGAGGGCAAAATCGGATTTTATGATATTTTTTATCTGACAGAGCGAGCGGTTGAGGCACTTCCTGTAGTCAAGAAACCTACTCTGGAGGAGATTTTAGCGGCGGACCAGGCGGCCCGTGAGATCGTGAGCAAGGAGCATTTGGCATGAGGCTAATCTATATCCTGGCGGCAGTTTTGATATTTGGGGTCCTGGTGGCAGTCCATGAGCTTGGCCACTTTCTGGCGGCAAAGCTCTGCGGTGTAAGGGTCAATGAGTTTTCCATCGGTATGGGTCCCGCTGTCTGGAGCCGAAAGCGGGAGGAAACGCAGTACTCCCTCCGGGCACTGCCTATCGGTGGTTTTTGCGCCATGGAGGGGGAAGATGAGGACACAGGAGATGACCGGTCTTTTGTACGCCAGGGATTTGGACAGAAACTGCTGATTCTTGTGGCCGGTGCGGGAATGAATTTTCTGGCGGGGCTTCTTATCCTGCTTTGTCTGTACGCTGGGGCGAGGGTCTTCTACACTGACCAGATCACGGATTTGGCTCCGGAATTTTCCCAACGGGGAGAGGAGGGACTGATGCCCGGAGACCGGATCTACAAGGTCAACGGCTATCGGGCCTATCTCGCCGGAGATGCCAGCATGTTTTTGAGCTATGCCAAAGACGGCGTTGATATCGAGGTTCTGCGGAACGGAGAGCGCCATGTGGTAAAGGGCCTTCACAGGCAGACCTACACGGCCCAGGACGGCAGCGCTTACAAGGGGTTTGGATTGTATATAGGCCGGTATGCGGAGGAGGCTACCCTGGGGAACAAGCTGAAATATACCTGGAACACGGCGCTGGACTTTGTACAGCTGGTGCGGTTCAGCCTGGTGCAGCTGTTTACCGGCGGCGCCTCCGTTCAGGATCTCAGCGGTCCGGTGGGCATTGTCTCTGCCATCACCGAGGTGGGAGATCAGGCGGAGTCTCAGCGGGACGCCTGGTCACAGATTTTTTATTTTGCCGCCTTGATTGCGGTGAATTTGGCGGTGATGAATATGCTGCCTATTCCGGCGCTGGACGGCGGGCGGGTGTTTTTCTTGCTGGTGGATGAATTATCGTTGTTGCTGTTTCGGCGAAAAGTGCCGGAGAGATATCAGGCCGCTGTTAACACGGCAGGATTTGTGGTGTTGATGGGCTTCATGCTGCTGGTAACTTTTCAGGACGTATTTAAGCTGTTTCAATAGGAGAAAAGGTTATGAACTTTACACTTCGGCCCTGGCAGATGACAGATGCCTCCGTAATTGCGCCCTATGCGGATGACCCTTTGGTAGCGCAGAATTTGCGGGATGTATTTCCAAATCCCTATACTGTGGCGGATGCAGAGGAGTTTATCCGCTCCTGTATGGAACGGGAAGGCCAGGGGCAGATGTGCCGGGCAATTGTGGCGGACGGCAAGGCGGTAGGTAGCATCAGCCTTGTCTTGGGCAGTGATGTCTACCGGAGAAGTGCGGAGCTGGGCTACTGGCTGGGCCGTCCCTTTTGGCGGCGGGGAATCATGACGGCCGCTGTGAGGGAGATGTGCGCTCTGGGCTTTGAGACCTGGGAGATCCTCCGCATCCATGCGGAACCATATGCCGGAAACGCAGGGTCCCGAGGCGTACTTGAGAAAGCGGGATTTACCCTGGAGGGGATTCTTCGGAACAGCGTCTGCAAAAACGGAGAGATTTTGGACTCCTGCGTCTACGCCAAGTTGAAGGGAGAGCCTTGACATGACAAAGCAGCTGATGGTTGGGAGTGTTCCTGTGGGCGGCGGCGCCCCCGTAAGCATTCAGTCTATGTGCAGCACAAGGACGGATGATGTGGAGGCCACGGTAGCCCAGGTTTTGGCGCTGGAAAACGCGGGATGTGAGATCATTCGTGTGGCCATTCCGGACCAGGCGGCGGCGGAGGCTGTGGACAAGCTCAAGGAGCGTATCCACATTCCCCTGGTGGCTGACATCCACTTCAATTATAAATACGCCATCGCCTGTGCGGAGCGGGGGGTGGATGCCATCCGCATCAATCCCGGCAACATCGGCGGGGAGGAAAAGGTGAGGGCGGTGGCGGACCTGTGCCGTCAGAGAGGGATCCCCATCCGGATCGGCGTCAACGGAGGCTCTCTTGAAAAGGAGCTGCGGGCAAAATACGGCGGCATTACCGCCGGGGCTTTGGTAGAGAGCGCCATGGGGCACGTACATCTGCTGAATAAATTTGACTTTGATGATATCTGCATCTCCGTGAAATGCTCTGATGTTCCCTTGACCATAGCGGCTTACCGTCTTCTTAGTGAGCAGACGGACTATCCCTTGCATCTAGGAGTCACTGAGGCGGGCACGCCCTCTATGGGACTGGTGAAGTCTGCCATGGGCATCGGGGGACTGCTCTGCATGGGCATCGGGGACACCATTCGGGTGACCCTGACCGCCGAACCGGTGGAGGAGATCTACGCCGCCAAAAAAATTTTAAAGGCGGCCGGCCTTCGGAAGCAGGGGGTCAACCTCATCGCCTGTCCCACTTGCGGCCGCACCCGGATTGACCTTATCCCTATAGCGGAAGAGGTGGAGCGGCGGTTGGCCAATTGTGAGAAGGATATCACTGTGGCAGTGATGGGGTGCGCTGTCAACGGCCCCGGCGAAGCCGCCGCCGCCGATATCGGCATCGCCGGGGGCAAGGGCGAGGGATTGCTATTTCGAAAAGGAGAAATCCTTTACAAGGTTTCGCAGGAGCGGCTTGTGGATGCCCTGATGGCGGAGATCGAGAAATTATAGAGCTGCACAAAGGAGGTATTGCAATGATAGCGGTGATTCTGGCCCTGGCGCTGGGGATCTTCCTCAATATGTCCACTTATGGTGGGCAGGTGTGGCCGGTCGGCTCTGTTGCGGCCATTGTGATCATGGGCGTGTGGATCAAATTCTCCATGGACAGGCGTTTTGAGGAGCTGGAGAGCCGGTTCAGGGACCAGGGCGTGAGCCAGAACGTTGAAAAGGAAGATCAGTAAAGCGTTATGTCAAGAAATATCCCATTTTTTGAAATGTTCACAGAGCTGCAGCTCTCCCCGGAGCTGCGGCTGAAATTGGCCGGGGCGGAGTTGACCGGCGCCGCAATCGACCAGGGGGAGATGTGGATCCGCCTTCAGCTGACGGTGAAGAGCCGGCTAAGCGAGGAGGATTCCGAGGGCATTAAGGACGCCCTGCAGGCAGTTTACGGATTTTCAAAGGTGGAGATGGACGTTGCCTGCGAAGAACCCGAGGCCGCTAAGCCATCGTTCCGAACAGCTCCAGCCTCTCAGACCGGGAAGGGCGGAAAAGCTGTGGTGGGCAAGGTGCTGATGGGGAATCCTGTTAAGGCAAAGCCTGTTTCTATAAAAGATCTGGATTTGAAGATGACCAACGCCGCTGTGGCGGGCAAGGTCTTTTTTTTCGAGTGCCGGGAAACGAGGCGGCCCGGTATGTGGCGGCTCAGCTTTGATATGACGGACTATACAGGTTCCGTAACGGTACAGAAAAATCTCACTGCCAAAGAGGCGCAGGTATTGGAGAGAGCGATTAAGCCCGGAATGTGGCTGAGTGTTCAGGGAAAAATGGAACCCACTTGGGATGGAAAGGATCTTCAGCTGAACCCCTATCATATCAATGTGATTGACCACCAGCCCCGGCAGGACACGGCTCCGGTGAAACGTGTGGAGCTCCACCTCCACACCAAGATGAGCAACATGGACGCCCTGACGGACACCAAGGAGGCCATACAGACCGCCATCCGCTGGGGCCACCCCGCCGTTGCCATCACGGACCACGGCGTGGCCCAGTCCTTCCCGGACGCGTGGCACGCCGCCGGGGACAAGATCAAGATTCTCTATGGCGTGGAGGGCTATTTTGTCAACAATCTGGACGACCGTGTGGCGGTCCACGGATCGCTGGACTGCTCCTTGGAGGATGAGATCGTCTGCTTTGACATTGAGACCACCGGACTCAAGGTGGACCGGGAGGCCATCACGGAGATCGGCGCGGTGGTGCTGAAAAACGGGGAGATCGCGGAGCGATTCCAGACCTTCGTCAACCCGGGCCGCCGCCTGACGCCGGAGATCATCGGGCTGACAGGCATTACTGACGAGATGCTGAAGGATGCGCCCGCACCCAAAGAGGCCTTGGCTGATTTTTTGAAATTTGTGAATGGCCGCCCCCTGGCGGCCCACAATGCGGAGTTCGACATCGGATTTATCAGGGCGGGATGCAAAAAGGCCGGATTGGAGTTTCACCCCACGTACATCGATTCGCTGATTCTGGCCCAGAATCTTCTGCCGGGGCTGGGGAAGTACAAGCTGGATATTGTGGCGGAGCATCTGGATCTGCCTGCCTTCAATCACCACCGGGCCAGCGATGACGCGGCTACTGTGGGCTATATGCTGATTCCCTTTTGGAAGATGCTCCATGAAAAGGGGATCCACACCCTCCAGGCGGTAAACCAGGAGATGGAGAAACTGCGGCCCTTGGGCGGAAAAAGCAACCGCTTTCCCAAGCATATTATTCTGTTGGCCCGGAATAAAGTGGGGTTGAAAAACCTCTATCAGATGATTTCCGCCTCCAATCTGAAGCATTTCAAGCGGGTTCCCATTATTCCCAAGAGCTTGTTGAAGGAGCACCGGGAGGGAATTATTGTGGGTTCCGCCTGCGAGGCGGGGGAATTGTTCAAGGCCGTGGTGGACCACAAAGACTGGGATGAGCTGAAACGCATAACGGATTTTTATGACTATTTGGAGATTCAGCCCCTGTGTAATAACCGTTTTATGCTCCGCAACGGCGATGCCCGGTCGGAGGAGGACCTGCGGGAGTTCAACCGCACCATCGTCCGTCTTGGCGAGGAGATGGGGAAGCCGGTCTGCGCCACGGGAGACGTCCATTTTTTAGACCCGGAGGACGAGGTATACCGCCATATTCTGCTGGCCTCTAAAAAGTTTCCAGATGCCAACGAATCCCTCCCCATCTATTTCAAGACCACCAGCGAGATGCTGGAGGAGTTTTCCTATCTGGGAGAGGAGAAGGCCTATGAGGTGGTGGTAGCCAATACCCGTCTCATTGCGGATCAGATCGAAACTTTCGAACTGCTGCCCAAGGAGCTGTTTCCCCCAAGGCTTGAGAACTCCGAAGAGGATTTGAACCGCCTGGTGTGGGAGAAGGTTCACCGGCTGTATGGCGAGGAACCTCCAAAGCTCATCGTGGACCGGCTGGAGATCGAGCTGGGCGGTATTTTGGGCAAATATGATGTGGTGTATATGTCCGCACAGAAGCTGGTCCAGCGGTCGCTGGAGAACGGCTATCTGGTGGGTTCCCGCGGCTCCGTGGGTTCTTCCCTGGCGGCGTATATGTCCGGCATCACGGAGGTCAACTCCCTGCCGCCGCATTACCGCTGCCCCAAGTGCAAAAACAGTGAATTTATCACCGACGGCTCCTATGGCTGCGGTGCGGATCTGCCGGATAAGACCTGTCCGGTATGCGGCGCTCAGTATGAAAAGGATGGATTCGATATTCCCTTCGAGACCTTTTTGGGTTTTGGCGGCGGTAAAGTGCCGGATATTGATTTGAACTTCTCCGGCGAATATCAGGCCCGGGCACACCGCCATGCGATCGAGATGTTCGGTGAGACGCAGGTCTTTCGGGCGGGTACCATCGGCACCCTGGCGGAGAAGACCGCCTACGGCTTTGTGAAAAAATATTTAGAGGAAAACAGCATGACGGCCGGCCGGGCGGAGGAGAACCGCCTGACGCTGGGCTGTGTGGGTACCCGGCGCACCACTGGACAGCATCCCGGCGGTCTTGTGGTAGTCCCAGATGACAAGGATATGGAGGATTTCTGCCCCGTTCAGCATCCGGCGGATGCCGATGACTCCGATACCATCACCACCCATTTTGAATATCACTCTATGGAGGCGAATCTCCTCAAACTGGATATGCTGGGCCACGATGATCCGACCATGGTCCGTATGATGCAAGACCTCACAGGGGTAGACCCTCAAAAGATTCCTCTGGATGATCCGGATACGATGTCGATCTTTACCTCCAGCAAGGTGCTGGGGTATGAGAACGACGAGATCCTGGGTCCCACCGGAGCCGTGGCGATCCCGGAGTTCAACACCCGCTTTACCCGGCAGATGCTGATGGACACCCATCCGAAAGATTTTAATACGCTGGTGCGGCTCTCCGGCTTTTCCCACGGTACGGACGTGTGGCTGGGCAATGCCCGGGATCTAATTGTAGGCGGAACGGCTTCCGTTCTGGAGACCGTGGGCTGCCGGGACGACATTATGCTCTACCTGATCTCTAAAGGGCTGGACCCCAAAATGAGCTTCAAGATTATGGAGTCGGTTCGAAAGGGCAAGGTGAAAAAGGGCGGTTTTGAGCCGGGGTGGGTAGAGGCCATGGAGGAGCACGGCGTGCCGGCGTGGTATATCGATTCTTTGGCAAAGATCGGATATCTGTTTCCGAAAGCCCATGCGGTGGCCTATGTTATGATGGCCTTCCGGATTGCCTGGTACAAGGTTCATGAGCCTCTGGCTTTTTATGCCACGTTTTTCTCCGTCCGGGCAAAGGCGTTTGACGCGGAGTATTGCTGCGCCGGAAAGGACGCGGTAAAGCGGAAGATCCGGGAAATTGAGAACAATAAGGACGCCACCGCCGTGGAACAGAACTTGATGACGACCCTGGAGGTCTGTTATGAGTTCTATCTCCGGGGCTACCATTTTGAGACGATCGATATCTATCAGTCTGATGCCACCAGATTTAAGATTGTAGACGGCGGATTGCTGCCGCCGTTTGTCTCCGTCCACGGCTTGGGCGATGCGGCGGCGGTAGATACGGTAGAGAAACGGGCGGGGAAGGAGTTTATTTCTATTGAGGAGTTCGCTATGTGCTGCAATAAGCTCTCTAAAACCCATATTGAGCAGCTGAAAGCTTTGGGAGCCTTTGCCGGTATGGCGGAGACCAGCCAGATGACTTTATTCTAAGGGGGCTTTGCCGCTTTTAACGCTGTTAAAGGCCTGCGCGCCTCCTGGCCGGCGGAACCTGTGGGCGGGAGACTGCCTCACCGGCTGTGTGCGCCGCCAAAATCATCGCAATTTTAGTGACTTTTACAATAGATTTTTTCCAGGGACTGGAGTACAATCACTTTGAAAAATTAGAAAGGAGCAGGTGTCATGCTGAATGAAAAAGTTGCCGCGCTGCTGAATGACCAGGTCAATAAGGAGTTCTACTCCGCCTATCTCTATCTGGACTTCTCCAACTATTTTGAGGCGCGGGGGTTGGATGGTTTTGCCAACTGGTACAAGATCCAGGCTCAGGAAGAGCGTGATCACGCGATGCTGTTTTACCAGTACCTCCACAATAACTGCGCAAAAGTGACTTTGGGAACTATTACCAAACCGGACAAGGTGCTGGACAGTGATATGACCGTGCTGAAGGCCGGTCTGGAGCATGAGATGTATGTCACTGATCTCATCAACAATATCTATGCCGCAGCCCATGAGGTGAAGGATTTCCGGACCATGCAGTTCTTGGATTGGTTTGTGAAGGAGCAGGGAGAGGAAGAGACCAACGCCAGCGATTTGATCTCCAAGATGGAACTGTTTGGTTCCGACCCCAAGGGGCTGTACATGCTGAACAGCGAATTGTCCGGCCGGGTATACAGCGCGCCGTCCCTGACCCTGTAAAAAACTAGAAGCGCCTACATTAAGAAAAATAATTCCCCGGAGATCTTCTCCGGGGAATTATTTTTTACAGGTTAAGCTTCCAGCTTTTTATTGCACTTGTCCAAAAAACGCCGGCTGTTGATGACGGCTCGGGTGTGGACGCCTCCGCCCACCGGACCTCTCTCATCCCATGCGGAGACCTTGAAGTCCACCATCTTCCCATTTTCTGACACACCGGTGATCTCCGCCTCAGCCCAGACTTTCATACCGATAGGGGTAGGGGCGTCATGATGGATATCCAGATGGGTTCCTACGCTACCCTGGTCTTCCTCCAAAAAGTTTTGGAGGGCTGTCAGGGCGGCGTTTTCCATCATAGCGGCCATAAAGGGCGTGCCGAACACCGGCAGGGCGCCGGAACCCACAGCGGCGGCCGTCAGCTCTTGGGTAACGGTCTGTTCCAGCTGACATTTTGTTCCGATTAAAATCATAAGAGGTTCCTCCTGAATTTAAAGTGGCAGGGAAGGGGACGGACCCGTGTGTCCGCCCCTTTCCCGGTTAGATACCAAGTTCCGTCCAGAGGTCATTGTACAGTGTGCGGATATCGGGGGGGAGAACCAGATAGGCCTCGCAGCGGTCCAAGACCTCCTGGGGCGCGGCAATGATCTCATAGGTTTCCTGATCCAGTTCCTCTTCGTAAAGCTCCTCATAATAGGCGGGATACTCCTCCAATGCCTCCTGATTGGGGGACGCATACCAGAGATAGTCCATATTGGCCAGATTTGCTTCTGTTGAGGCGATAAAATTGATCCAGGCCATGGCCTCGTTAAAGTGAGGGGCATCTTTCAGCACACACATGGCGTCCATGAACCAGTTGGATCCCTCCTCGGGTACAACAAAGGCCAAGTCCTCATTGTTCTCCAGCATGGTGAGGTAGTCTCCGGCGTAGTATGCGCCGATAGCGGCGTTTCCGCCCTCCAGCTTCTGAAAGATCTCATCCATGACAAAGGACTGGTATACCCCCCGGTTCTTGGCGTCTTTGAGGAGCTGAAACGCCTCCCGCAGTTCTGCCTCGTCGGTGGTATTCAGGGAATAGCCGAGGTACGACAGAGCAATGCCTATGGCGTCCCGGGAATTGCGGAACATCAACACGTTTCCGGCGTATTTGGGGTCAAACATGACGGACCAGCTGGTAATAGGCTCATCCACCATTGCGGTGTTGTAGATGATGCCCACAGTTCCCCAGGCATAGGGAACCGTATACCGGTTTTCCGGATCATAGGACATATGTTTAAACCTGCTGTCGATCAGGGAGAAGTTTGGAATGCTGTCATAATCCAGCTCCGCCAGCATATCCTCCTCGATGAGCTGAGAGATCATATAGTCGGAGGGGACGATGACGTCATAGTCTCCAGCGCCGCTTTTCAGCAGGGAGTAGAGGGTCTCGTTGCTCTCCGCAGTCTGGTAGTTTACCAGAATACCTGTTTCCTCCTCAAATTGAGTAATCAGTTCTTCGTCGATATACTCGCCCCAGCTGCATACGTTGACTACGGGCTGGGCATTGGTGGCGCTGGTGAGAAGAACCACCGTTGCCAAGAAGGAGACGGACAGAATGCCCGCCGCACCCCGGCGAAACCACTTTCCCTTGGGGGAGTCAAAAAAGAGAGTCACTTGCCGGGAGATTACCCTGGAACGCGGTGTCTCCTGCCGTCCGATCCGCTCCATACGGACCTCGCGGAGGTTGACAATGACAAGAAGCAGCAGCACGGTTATAAACAGCAATGTGGAGATGGCGTTGATCTCCGGCGTTACCCGCTTTTTTGTCATGCCGTAGATGGTCATGGCCAGAGTAGAGGAAGAGGAACCGGCGGTGAAGTAGCTGATGATAAAGTCATCCACGCTCATGGTAAAGGCGGTCAGTGCGCCGGAGGCAATGCCGGGCTTGATCTCCGGCAGAATTACTTTCCAAAAGGCCTGCATCCAGGTGCAGCCCAGGTCCTGGGCCGCGTCCACCAGATTTTTGTCCATCTGCCGCAGCTTTGGACTGACCGACAGGATGACATACGGAATATTAAAAGTGATATGGGCAATCAGAAGCGTGCCAAATCCCAGGGTCAGACGGGAGGGCAGAGTAATCATATTCTGAAGACCGTTGAACCAGACGGCAAAGCGACTCCAGAAGGAGAAAAAGGCCACAAAAGACAGGCACATGGCCACACCGGTGACGATGTCCGCATTCATCATGGGGATATTGTTTACCGTGTTCAGAACAGTCCGCTGCCTGCGGCGGAGGTTATAAAAGCCAATGGCAGCAAATGTGCCGGCAAACGTGGCAATAACCGTGGCCAATAGGGAGACCAGAAGCGTGGTGTACACGCTTCGCATGATGAGCCGGTTTTGAAACAGAGACTTGTACCAGTCTAAGGAAAAGCCTGTCCAGACGATATTGCTGTTGCCCTTGTTGAAGGAGAAGACGATCAGGAGCAGGATCGGCGCGTAGAGGAATAGGAAAACCAGAGCCATAAGGACGCGGCTGGATGCCCTGCCCTGGATATGTGCTTTGGCTCTCATAGCATCACCGCCTGTTCCTCGCCCTCACCGAAGCGGTTCATGACCACCATGCAGACGACAACAATGACCATCATCACAAGGGAGATAGCGGCTCCCAGCTGGGGATTGTAGGCCCCGCCCAGGAATTGCTGTTCAATGAGGTCCCCCAGCAGCAGCTCCGTGCCGCCGCCCAGCATTTTGCTGATGGCGAAGGTAGACACCGAGGGCACAAAGACCATGGTGATGCCGGAGAGGACACCTGGCAGGCTCAAGGGCAAAATGACACGCCGGAAGACGTGAAGGCTGTTGGCACCCAGGTCTCGGGCGGCCTCGATGAGAGAGCCGTCCAGCTTAACGATAACGGAGTAAATGGGAAGAATCATGAAGGGCAGGTAATTGTACACCATGCCCAGTACCACCGCTCCCTGGGTATTCATCATGGGGAAGTATTCCAAATTCGTCCCAAAGAGGCTGTTATATAGGCTGATCAAACCAGTCCTCTGGAAGAGTTGATTTAAAAGCCCGTTATTTTCCAAAATGGACATCCAGGAGTATGTCCGCAGCAGAAAGTTGATCCACATAGGCAGCATGATGAGGACCATGGCCACCCGTTGAAATTTTTCGCCTTCTTTGCTGATCATATAGCTCACCGGATAGCCGATGAGCAGGCAGACAAAAGTGGCGATAAAGGCCAGTTTAAAAGAACGGCCGAATACCACGGCATAGGTTTCCATGCGGGAGAAGTTCTCCATAGTGAAGCCGCTGTCGCCGTTGGAAAAAGCATAGACCACCACAAGCACAATGGGAGCCACAACAAACAGGGCCATCCAGACGATGTAGGGGACGGCCAGACGGGAGAGCTTATTCTTCATCCCCGCTCTCCTCCTCGTCCGAAGTCAAACCGGCGTCGTCCAATTCATCGTACTCATCGGAGAAGGAGGAATAATCGCCAAACATGCCGGAATACTGGCTCTTTTTCATAACATGGATACCGTCGGGATCGATTTTAATGCCGATGCGGGTGCCCTCGGGGCTGTGGTCCGTGGTCTGAATCAGCCATTTGAAGCCCTTGAAGTCTACGATGATGTCATATTGCATTCCCTTGAAGGTGACGCTGGTGACGGTGCCCGTCAGCTGTCCCTGTTCCAAGGGGACAATGTCAATATCCTCTGGACGGATGACGACGTCTACCGGCTCGTTTCCGGCAAAACCGCTGTCTAAGCAGGGAAACTGGCGGCCGTACATCTGAACAAGCTTGTCCTGGACCATAATGCCGTCAATAATGTTGGATTCACCAATAAAGTCCGCCACAAAGGCATTCTTGGGTTCATTATAGATATCCTCGGGAGTGCCGATCTGTTGGATGGACCCCTTGTCCATGACCACGATGGTATCCGACATGGTCAGGGCCTCCTCCTGGTCATGGGTGACATATATAAACGTGATGCCCACCTGCTGCTGGATCCGTTTGAGTTCGATCTGCATATCCTTGCGCAGCTTCAGGTCCAGAGCGCCCAGAGGCTCGTCCAGAAGCAGCACCTTGGGCTTGTTCACCAGTGCCCGGGCAATGGCCACCCGCTGCTGCTGGCCGCCGGAGAGAGCGTCGGGCCTGCGGTTTTCAAAACCCTTCAGGCTGATGATCTCCAGCATCTCCATCACCCGCTCCCGGATCTCCTCCTCGGGGATCTTCGTCTTTTTCCGCGGGTCGGCGGGGTCCGGACGGCGCTGCATCCGGAGGCCGAAGGCGATGTTCTCAAACACGTTCAGGTGCGGGAACAGCGCGTACTTCTGGAACACGGTGTTGATCTGCCGCTGGTGGGGCGGAACGTCATTGATCCTCACACCGTCAAAGAGGACGTCTCCCGACGTAGGTGTCGCGAAGCCGCCGATCATCCGCAGTGTGGTGGTCTTGCCGCACCCACTGGGTCCAAGCAGTGTGAGGAATTCCTTATCATTGATGTAAAGATTGATGTTGTTTAATACAAGTTCATCGTCAAACGCCATGCTGACATTCCGCAGGCGAATCAACTCTTTGGACATGTATCCTCCCCCATTTCAATAGTAATTTTATGACAGCACCTCCGGGAACCGCCCGGCGGCGTTGACAACATTGATCACGCCTCTTTTCTCTGTTGAGGGGGAACCTTTCTCGTCGAAATTCAGCAATATCTGCATCATAGCGGAAGCGCGCGGAAAAGTCAAGGGAATTGATGGTTGAAAACTATTGTTTTTTTATCAGTAGATCTCTTGACATTTTTGGCCGGCGGCTGTATAGTATCCTCAATAGCTACTGAGAATTTTACAGTAGTGTGGAAAGGAGCGGTTTTCATGCGGGGAGATTATCTCTTCAGGCTGTCCCGGGCGGTCCGGTGGTGTCTGCCGCCGGCGGAGGCGGCGGAGGTGCTGGAGGACTACCGAGACCTCATCGAGCAGGAGTCCAGGTGCGAGGAGGAGCTGCGGCGGGACCTTGGCAGTCCCTGGAGCGCCGCGCGGCAGCTGGTACAGCCGAAGGCATACCAGAGGTGGGTGACAGTGTTCGCCGTGCTGGCGGCCTGCATATTGCTTCCGGCAGTGCTGCCGCTGCTGAGTGAGTTGTCTGGCATAGTGATTTTTCGCTTTCACACATATGGCGTGGATTTGCTATGGTGGTTCATCAGCCTCTGCGACAAGGTTATCCCTTTTCGCGGGGGACTTCTCCTGACGGGCATGGCGCTGGCCCTAGCCTGGTTCCGGCGCGGGAAGGGGGAGGATAAGTGCCGGACCCTGCCCAAAGGGGTTATGCCGCTTCTGCTCCTTCTGCTGATGGGGATGGCATTTCAATGGGTGAATGCCTGGATTCTTTTGAATGAACCGGTCAAGGTCTGGGAGTGGCTGACCTCCGAAATCGTGAAGGCTCTGCGGCTGGCAATGACTTTGGATATGTTTTCCATGGGGATTATCGGAATGTTCGCCCTAGTAAAAGCCCGGATGGCGGACCGCCGCTGGCGGGCGGTGTACATATTGGCACTGGCCGGGAGCATTCTGGGGTTGTCAATATTTGCCTTCTGGACCCGTATGGATGTATCATTTTCCGACACCGGCTGGCAGACATCCATTCTGCTGCGGTACATCGCCATCACCGCTCTGGGCCTCGTGGGAATGGGGGGATCCCTATGCTGAAACGAGACCTTCTGGAACTCTGCCTCCTCCACCTGATGGCCGGAGGGGACCAGTACGGCTACGAACTCCTCCGCCGCCTTCACGAGGTGTTCCCTGATGTGCAGGAGAGCGCCATCTATGCCATTCTCCGTCAGCTCTGCCGGGAAGGGGCCACGGAGCGGTACCAGGGGGAGACCTCCGGCGGCCCGGTGCGGAAATACTACCGCCTCACCCGGGATGGGCAGGAGAGGTATGACGCTCTGCTGAGAACCTGGCGGGAGATGCGGGACGCCGTCGCCGCCCTGGGAATCCAATAGAGAGAAAGTCCGCCCATGCCGGGCGGACTTTTTCAGTCTTTTGGAAAATACTTCTCCCGAAAGGGAACGCTGGGGACTGTGAACTCCCTGCCCCGCAGGTAGTTCAGGATTCCCGCGTCCGTGGGGAGGGGGAAGGCCAGCTTGTAGGAGTACAGCGCCTGCCGGGTCTCGCGGTACTTCCGGTTCACATTTCCGTTCCCATACTTCCCGTCCCCCAGCAGAGGACAGCCGAGTTCCGCCATGGAGACCCGGATCTGATGGGTGCGCCCGGTGAGGAGACGGCACTCCACCAGGGAAAGCTCTCCGCGGGTCTCCAATGTTTGATAAAGCGTCACGGCAGTGCGTCCGCCAGGAACGGGCCTGCGGTAGAAGGAGACCTGTTTTCTCGTCTCGTCCTTCAGCAGAAATCCCTCGATTCTTCCGGCGGCAGGGCTTGGCCGGCCCGTGGTGACGCAGAGATAGGATTTTTCCAGCTCATGGGCACGGATTTTCTCATTGACAATCCGCAGGGTCTCCGCGTTTTTTGCGGCAATGACAATGCCTCCGGTGTTTCTGTCGATTCGGTTGCAAAGAGCAGGGGCAAAGGAATGCTCCCACCGGGGACTCCATTCTTTTTTTTGATACAAATAGGCCTGGATGTGGTTGATGAGGGTATTGACTTTCTCGGTTTCGTCGGCGTGGACCACCAGACCGGGGCGCTTGTCCACCAGCAGCAGGTTCTCATCTTCGTAGACAATATCCACTTTAGGCTGGAATAGGGTGAGAAAGAGATTTTCCTCGTTGGGCTTGTCAAAGAACTCGTCGTTGATATATAATTGTAAAACATCGCCGGGACATAGCCGCGTATCCCGTTTGGCTCCTTTGCCGTTGCGTTTGATCCGTTTCAGGCGGATGTACTTTTGCAGCAGGGCTGGCGGGAGCAGGGGCAGGTTTTTGGACACAAAACGGTCCAGCCGCTGTCCGGCGTCGTTTTTCCCGATGGTGAATTCCCGCATGATGACCTCCCAAAGTGTGGAACTGACACTATCATACCTGTTTGCAGAGCCGTTGTAAAGGCTGGGCGGACAGGAATTTTCAAAGGGCAGGAGATGAACCCATGGATCAGGAGATGCTGTGCAGGGCCTTTCAAGAGACAAAACCCTGGCTGGAGAATTTTCGAAAACGAACTTATGAAAAGTCTTTTGGCGCATATGTAGACCGGTTTGGCCCAGTTTATCTGGAGGCTGTCCGCCAGGCGGGGGAAAACGGCCTTGCGGAATTGGCGGATGGTATTTTAGATGGAATTGAAGTGGGCTGGAGAGGCCAGCGTCCTTGGAACCGAACCAGTGTCCGGGTGATGGAAAAGCAGATGGCAGTGGTCTATCTGTCGCCTATGCTGCTGGAATTGCCGGAACCGATGTGCCAGAGGCTGTGTGCTCTTTTGCAGGAGGGATGGGCGAAACGCTGGCCAAAGGAGGCCTACGGCAGCGCCACATACGCGCAGCTGAAAGACGGTTTCCGGGATACCATCATGGGGATTGAGCTGCGGAGAAGAAAGGAAAAGGGCAACTAGACAGATGAGGGCAGGCGCGGCGGCGCTGCTTTGTGGAAACCAGGCATCCGGCTGGGACCGTTGATTGAAAGAGCGGCCGCAATGGAGATTGGACACGTTGCGGAATATGAACAATTGGACAGACGGCTTGTATTTTCCCATGTTGTCTGATATAATGTTTCTATATTTTGGGTTTTGACGACTGGAGATGCACGATGCTGCACTATCTGCAAAATATGTTCCACGCTCTGGATTTGGAGTCTCTGGAAGACGCCGCGCTGCGGCTGGCGGCGGTGTTGCTGTGTTTGACAGTACATGAGACCTGCCACGGACTGGCGGCCTGCGCTCTGGGAGATCCCACGGCCAAATCCAGGCGCCGGCTGTCTCTGAACCCGCTGCGGCATATCGACTGGTTCGGCCTTTTGATGATGTTTGCGGTGGGATTTGGATGGGCGAAGCCGGTGCCGGTGGATCCCAGGTATTTCAAGCGTCCCAAAGAGGGAATGGCGCTCACCGCATTGGCGGGACCGGTCTCTAATCTGCTGCTTGCGTCACTGGCAATAGGAATCAGTAAAGTGATTTACCTTTTCGGATATTACCATCCAGTGCTGGATGCCGTGTTTACGTTTTGCCTGTACATCTTGGCTCCTTTGTCAGTCGGGTTGGGACTGTTCAATCTATTGCCCATTCCGCCCCTGGACGGGGCAAAAGTCCTGGGGGCGCTGCTGCCGGACGAGGCCTATTTCCGTGTAATGCGCTATGAGCGCTATGGGATGCTGGCGTTGATTTTACTGTCCTTCACCGGCGTGGGGAGCGGATTGATGAATTGGGGTATCATGACGGTGTACAGCGGACTGTTCAATCTGTTTTATTGAGGTGTGGCTTTGGAAAATCCCGTATTTAAACTGGAAAAAGTGGTTCGCTCCAAGGCGGAGGAAATGCAGGATTTCGAGGGGCCGCTGGATCTGATTTTATTTTTGCTGGGCAAGAATAAGATGGAAATTCAGGATATTTCCATCTCCCTGATCTGCGACCAATACCTGGAATGGCTGGCAGTCCGGCAGGATCTGGACCTGGAGGTGGCAAGTGAATTTGTCGCAATGGCCTCCCATTTGGTGTACATCAAAACGCGGATGCTGCTGTCCATTGAGGATGAAGAGGCGCAGAGTGAGATGGACGCCCTGATCCAGTCTCTGGAGGAGCGCCGCCGGAACGAGCGGTATGTTCAGGTGAAGGCGGCCGCAGAACAGCTTTTACCTATGAGCGAGTTTGGAAGGAACATCCTGACCCGGCCTCCGGAGACGGTAAAGCGCGGAAAGATCTACGAGTATGACCATGTACAGGCGGATCTGATTTTAGCCATGGCGGAGATTCAAAACCGGGCGGAGCGGGCGCTGCCGCCTCCTAAAACAGCCTTTCAGGATATTGTCCAGCACGAGCCATATCCGGTGGAGAATAAGGCCAAGGAAATTTTACTGCGGCTGAAACAGTTTGGCGTCACCCGGTTTCAGCTGCTGTTTCGCGGAAATCGCAGCCGCAGCGAGGTGGTGGCCACCTTTTTGGCGGTTTTGGAGCTATGCCGCGCACATGTGCTGCGCCTCAGTGGTTCAGAGACAGACTGCACAGTTTGCCAGGAGGGCGAATTGCCGGAAGAATTAACACTATAATAGCGATAATAAGTAATATACTGGAAATAGGGAGAGCAAATTTTGGAAGCCTTGGAAGTAAAAGAGATGGAATCTGCTGTGGAGGCGGTTTTATTTGCCTCCGGTGAGCCGGTGCAGACGGAGAGGATTTGCGTGGCGCTTGGGTTAGAGCGGCCTGCGGCGGAGCAGATTTTGCAGAGATTGACGGATTATTATGCATATGAGCGCCGGGGGATCCGGCTGCTGCGTATTGAGGATAGCTGGCAGCTGTGCTCCTCTCCGGACCATGCCGACGCCATCCGCCGGGCTTTTGAGATCCGGAAGCCCGCCAAGCTGAGCCAGCCGGCGCTGGAGGTGCTGACGGTCATAGCCTACTACCAGCCCACCACCCGAGCCTACGTGGATCAGATTCGAGGGGTGGACAGCTCCTACACCATGGGGCTGCTGTTGGACAGGAAACTGATTGAGGAGTGCGGCCGGCTCCAGGTACCGGGACGTCCCCGCCTGTACCGTACTACCAAACAGTTTTTGCGGGCGTTTCACCTCACCAATCTGGAGGATTTGCCGGAGCTGCCGGATTTTGGCGTGGAAGGACAGATGCGCCTGAACGAAAACGGTGAAGTCGTTGATATGGAAACCGGCGATGAAGAGGCTTTGGAGATTCCACAGGAGGGGAAGTCCGGACCAGATCAGGATCTGTGAGTGTTTCGACGTTGGAGGAAATTAACGGATTTTGGCGTTTGTAGAGAGGGGGGCTGCCTTTGGTTTGGCGTTGGATACTGGGCATTTTGCTGCTCTTGACCGCACTGCTGTGCTGGACGCGGGCTGGTGCGCTGATTACGTTGGGAGACGCGGTACGCGTGGATATGAAGCTGGGGTGGTTTCGCTTTCAGATCTTCTCCGGGACGGAAAAGCCTGCCAAGAAGAAAAAAGCAAAAAAAAAGAAAGAGGACGGCTCCGCTGATGAAAACGCAGGAAAAAAGAAATCCTCTCAAAAACCCGCTCTGGCAGATATTTGGGATGCGGTACAGACGTTGGCCCCACCGCTGAAAAAAGCTCTGGGCCGTGCCTGCCGGGGGATTCACATAGCCCCTATGCGGCTCTCGCTGGTGATCGGCGGACAGCAAGATCCGGCCGCCGCCGCAAAGCTGTATGGGGAGATTAACGCAGGCATTTGGTCCGGAATGCCCGTGTTGGAACGGCTGCTGGATATTCCGGACCCCGGCATCCATACAGAAGTGGATTTTAATACGGAGAAGACACAGGTGACGGGAACGGTTGGGATCTCTATCCGCATTGGCACGGCATTGGCCGTTGGGTTTGGGATTGCGTTTCCGGCCCTGCGGTGGTTTTTGCGATATCGAAAGAAGCGCCGGAAAAATGAGCGCCTGCCTGCGTCCGGAAAATCCGGAACCAGGGCGGCGTAGAAGAAGGAAGGTTTCAATATGGAGAACAATATGGAGAAGAAGAGTCCTCTCAACGATCTGATGCGCTCCGCCATGGAGAAAGTACGGGAAATGGCAGACACCAACGCGATTGTGGGCCAGCCCATTACCACGCCCGACGGTGTGACGTTGATTCCCATTTCCAGGGTCAGCTTGGGTTTTGGCTGCGGCGGCGGAGATTATGGAAAGACACAGCCCAAAGGCTTTGGCGGCGGCAGCGGAGCGGGGGTAAATATCGCCCCGGTTGCGTTTTTGGTGATTAAAGACGGTGTTACGCGGGTATTGCCTGTGGCGGTGCCGCCGGTATCTACGGTGGACCGGGTAGTGGAGATGGTGCCGGACGTCCTTGACCGGGTGGAAAAATTTTTCGACAGAAAAGAAGAAAAAGATTCTGAGTAATGGGGGTATACTACCATCACTGCAAAAAATGAGGTGATGGTTTTTGCCAAAGCGGATACTTTGCTGTTTTGTGGTACTGACAGCGCTGTATGGTATTCTTCCTTGTCATGCCTGCGCTATAGAGACCTCCGCCGCATC
Source organism: uncultured Oscillibacter sp. (assembly GCA_910588005.1). Taxonomy (GTDB): domain Bacteria; phylum Bacillota; class Clostridia; order Oscillospirales; family Oscillospiraceae; genus Oscillibacter. The sequence continues at coordinate 27,207 of CAJUQM010000010.1, read as the reverse complement.
CGCAATTTTGGTGGATGTGAACAGTGGACGCGTGCTCTATGAGCAGAACGCGGACGCGAAGATGCTGATTGCCAGTACTACAAAGATCATGACGGCGTTGGTGGCAATCCGAGAGGGGAACTTGGGAGATGTGGTCACCGTGAGCCGGGAGGCCACGTTGACTGAAGGATCTTCCATGTACCTCAAGGAGGGAGAGCAGCTGACGCTGGAGGCATTGCTGTACGGTTTGATGCTTAGCTCAGGAAACGATGCTGCGGTGGCTATTGCAGGCCATGTTGGCGGCAGCCAGGCGGAGTTTGTGACGCTGATGAATGAAACGGCCCGGGACTTGGGGATGGAGCGCAGTTCTTTTGCAAATCCCAACGGTCTGGACCATGAACAGCACTATTCCACTGCCAGGGATATGGCTTGTTTAGCCTGTGAAGCTATACAAAATGAGACGCTGATGCGCATTGCGTCTACCCGCACAGTTACAATTGGCGGGCGCACAATGACCAATCATAATAAACTTCTTGCCTATATGGACGGCTGCATTGGGTTGAAAACCGGCTATACCCGGGCGGCAGGCCGGACATTGGTCAGCTGCGCGGAGCGGAACGGCCAGCGTTTGGTGGCGGTAACGCTCCAGGACGGAAATGACTGGGCGGATCATCAGGCGCTCTATGAGTACGGCTTTTCCACCTACCCCGCCCAGCGGGCGGCAGTACTGGGACATGAGGCCGGCGCAGCCGCTGTGCATGGCGGCATGACGGGGACGGTCCCTCTGGTTGCTGCCGCCGGTTTTTCCTGGCCTGTGGCGGCGGGGGAGACGCTGGAGAGCCGAATAGAACTCACTGCGCCCCTGTCTGCGCCTGTGCTTGCCGGAACAGTTGTCGGACAGGCGGTGTTTACGCTGGATGGCAAAGAGGTGGGGAGAGTGGACCTGCTGTGCGGAAAGACAGTGCTGCCAAGGTTGGAATCCGCCATGGACACCTTAAAAACAGGACTGCCCGAATGAGACTGGATAGGTGACGATGGAAGAGCGGCTGCAAAAACTTCTCTCCGCCGCCGGGGTTTGTTCCCGGCGGGCGGCAGAGGAATATATCACTGCCGGCCGGGTGACAGTGAACGGCGTTTTGGCGTCATTGGGCCAGCGGGCAGACCCGAACAGAGATGAAATCCGGGTGAACGGCCGGCCCTTGGCGCCGAAGGCCAGGCCGGCGTATCTGCTGTTAAATAAGCCCCGGGGGTATGTGACCACCCTCTCGGATGAAAAAGGACGGCGGACCGCGGCGGATCTGGTGCGCGGCTGCGGTGCTCGGGTCTATCCCGTCGGGCGGCTGGACCTGGACTCAGAGGGATTGCTGTTGATGACCAACGACGGGGCATTGGCCCAGCGGTTGATGCATCCGAGCCATCAGGTATCCAAAACTTATCATGTTTCGGTTTTTGGGGAGATAGAGGGAGCGGCGGAGCGGCTGTCCTCTTTCACGGAATTAGACGGTGAATCCATCTGCCCTGCGCAGGTGTCGGTTCTCCGCGCCTCTGAACGGACAGCGGTCTTATCCGTTACCATTCACGAGGGAAAAAACCGCCAGATTCGGCGTATGTGCAGTGCTTGTGGACTGCGAGTCAAACGGCTGCGCCGGGTGCGGGAGCACACCTTGGAGTTGGGGACCTTGTCTCCGGGCGAATGGCGCTACTTAACACAGAAGGAAATCGAGGAGCTGAAACAGCTGTAGCTGCTTTCCCCTAAATAGCCGCCGCCGGCGGCTATTTTGCTGCCAGGGGATTTCACCGGAAGAGGAATTTTTTGGGAATTTTGGAAGTTTGGGATTTTTATGGGAGACTGTGGGAAAGTATTGCGAAAATCGTGAAATTCATATATAATAAAAAAGCCAAAATTTGACCGCCCCACCGGGAATTCAAAGTGGGGCAGGATCGGCGCGGAGGAGAGCGCCGGAAAGGGAGGGGTTCGCTATGAACGGCGCTGGTTTGAAGCTGGCGGAATTCATTGACTTATTTCACTTAGAGGTGTTGAACAAGGGCAAGAATTATGATTCCACAAAGCTGACGATTACGGATGTGAACCGTCCCGGTCTGCAGTTTCAGGGTTTTTATGACTATTTTGACCCCATGCGCCTCCAAGTCATCGGTAAGGCGGAGGTTATGTATTTGAAGGGGCTTTCGGAAAAGGCGCGGCGGAAGTGCTTTGACGATTTCTTTCTCTATGATATTCCAGCTCTGGTGATCGCCCGGGAGCTGGACTGCTTTCCGGAGTGCTTAGAGAGCGCCCAGCTCTACGGGCGGACACTGCTTCGCACCAAAGAGACCACCGTGGAGTTTACCAGCCACACCATTGAGCTGCTGAACCGGGTATTGGCGCCCTGCGTTACCCGCCATGGCGTGCTTTTGGATATCCACGGTGAAGGAGTGATGATTACCGGCGACTCCGGCATTGGTAAAAGCGAGGTGGCCATTGAGCTGATTATGCGCGGCCACCGTTTGGTAGCGGATGACGCGGTGGAGCTGCGGCGGTTTTCGGACGGGTTGATCGGCACTGCGCCGGAGGTCATCCGGCACTATATCGAGCTGCGGGGCATCGGCGTTATTGATGTGCGGCAGCTGTTTGGCCTGCGCTCTATTAAAAATGACACGCAGCTGGATTTAGTGGTCAATTTTGAGCAGTGGGATAACACGAAGTTTTATGACCGCCTGGGAATAGAGGACCATTTTGTGGATATTTTAGACGTCCGGGTGCCTTGCGTCACGCTCCCGGTGCGGCCTGGGCGGAATCTTGCCAGCATTGTGGAAGTGGCCGCCATGAACAACCGCCAGCGGAGATTGGGGTTCAACGCCGCCGAGGAACTGGCCCGCCGGGTGGACCAGCGGGCGGATCTGGGCAGCGGAAAAATTGGCTGATCAGGCATAAACGGAGGATAAGATATGTATATCGGTATTGACGTAGGCGGTACCAATCTGAAGGCTGGCCTGGTGGATGGGAACGGAAAAATTTTGAGGGTTCAGCGGGTTCCTCTTGATTTTCAGGGGCCGGAATCCTTTGCCGGAATGCTGGCGGACCTCACCCGGGAAATCTTGCAAAACGGAGAGTCGGTGGAATACGTGGGCATCGGCCTGCCTGGAGCCGTGTCTGGCGGTGATGTGCTGTTCACCACCAATATCCCTATGGAGAATGTCCCCTTGGAGCAGTTGTTCCGGCGTCATTTGGACCTGCCTCTGCTGCTTGGAAACGATGCTGACTGCGCCGCTGTGGCGGAATTCTTTTGCGGAGCCGGCAAGGGGACCCAGGACTTTGGCGTAGTAACGCTGGGCACGGGAATCGGCGTGGGACTGATTTTGGACGGAAAGCTCCGGGGGGGTGCTGTCTCCAGTGAGGCGGGGCATATCGTGATGCGGCGCGGCGGTGAGCTGTGCAACTGCGGCCGCTACGGCTGCTGGGAGCGCTACGCCTCCGCTACCGGATTGATCCGCCTGACAAAAGAGGTGATGGACTGCCGGCCGGAGAGCCTGCTCCATAGGATTGCCGCCCAGCAGGGATGTGTAGAGGGCAAGACGGCTTTCATGGCGGCGGAACAGGGGGACGAGGCCGCTCTGGAGGTCTGCCGGGAGTATGTGGAGGACCTGGCGGACGGCGCGGTTAGCCTCATCAATGTCGTCCGTCCGGAGGTCATTGCCATTGGAGGCGGTGTGGCGGCAGCGCCGGAGTACCTGCTGCTGGAGCCGCTGCGGGAAATTGTGGCACGAGAGAGCTTTTCCAGTCATGGCGGCCGTGCCACAAAAATTCTCCGGGCGGAGCTGGGGAATGATGCCGGCATTATCGGAGCTGCTTTTTTAGGGCGTGTGATGTAAGTATCTAAGTATCTTGGAGTTTGGGAGGTCCTTAGATGGACTGGGTGGAACAGTTTGACAAGCAGGTAGCGGATTTTTTGCCGGATGTAAAGATTGCGGCGGCGGAACCGATGGCAAAACACACTTCGTTCCGTGTGGGCGGCCCGGCCCGGCGAATGGCCTTTCCAGATCAGGCGGAACAGCTGGTGCTTTTGACATCCTTTGCTCGGGAATGCGGGGTGCGGTCCTTGGTGATCGGCAATGGAACGAACTTGCTCGCTCCTGACGAAGGCTTAGACCGGCTGGTGATTGTGACGGGCGGCCTGCGCCGGGTGGAGGCCGGAACTGCGCCGGATACCATCGTGGCGGAAGCCGGGGCGACGCTGGCCCAAACTGCGGATTTTGCCTGTAAGCTTGGATTGACAGGATTGGAGTTTGCCCATGGAATTCCTGGTACGGTGGGCGGCGCCGTGTATATGAACGCCGGGGCCTATGGCGGGGAAATTGGAGAGACCGTTAAGGGGGTATCGGTACTGTTTCCCGAGGAGGGAATTCGGTTTGTCCCCCGTGAGGAGATGGATTTCTCCTACCGCCACAGCTTGCTAACTGACCATCCGGAGGCGGTGGTCCTGCACGCGGTGGTCCAGCTGTCGCCCGGGGATCCCGCCGCTGTCCGGGAACGGATGCGGGAGCTGATGGAAAAGCGCAGGGCCGGCCAGCCGCTGGAGTATCCCAGCGCGGGCAGTACGTTTAAACGGCCGGAGGGACATTATGCCGGAACGCTGATCCAGCAATGTGGACTGAAGGGATTGACTGTGGGCGGCGCCCAGGTCAGCGAGAAGCACGCGGGTTTTATCATCAACCGTGGCGGGGCTACCTGCGCAGATGTAATGGAACTGATCCGGGAGGTGCAGAGGCGGGTGCTGGAGGAAACAGGTGTCCGCCTGGAGCCGGAAGTACGGATTCTCAGCGAGAACGCAAGCTGAATAACGGGAGATTGGGAAAAGGAGCGGCATATGGACGTTTTAATCATCTCCGGCCTCTCCGGAGGCGGAAAGAGCAAGGCGGCATCCTATTTGGAGGATATGGGGTTTTATATCATCGATAATATGCCGGCTGCTATGATCTTGAAGTTTGCGGAGTTTTGCACCGGAGCCAGCAGCCGTTACGACCGGGTGGCTCTGGTATACGATGTGCGGACGGGCAGCTCTCCCGCGGAACTGTTTGACGTGTTAGACCAGCTGAAAGACATGGAATCCAGCTGCCGGATGCTGTTTTTGGACGCATCTCCGGAGACCATTATCAAACGCTATAAAGAGACTCGCCGCCGCCATCCCCTCAGCGGCAGGGCCAGTTCCCTGGAAGACGCTGTCCGCCGGGAACGGGAGGTCATGGAGCCGGTGCGGGAGCGGGCGGATTTCGTGATTGATACCTCCCGGCTCTCCACCGCCAAGCTGCGGGGAGAGCTGCTGCGTCTTTTTGGGAATGCGGAGGAAAATGGGGGAATGGCGGTCAGTGTGACGTCCTTTGGCTTTAAATACGGCTTGCCTATGGAGGCTGACCTTGTACTGGATGTGCGCTTTATGCCAAATCCCTTTTATATTGAGGAGCTGAGGCCTAAAACGGGACTGGACATCGAAGTGTCTGAATATGTGTTTGGCTTCCAGCAGACGAAAGGATATCTCAAGCGGTTGGAGGATTTGATGACGTACACGCTGCCTTTATATGCGGAGGAGGGAAAGGCGGTGCTTGTAATCGCCGTAGGCTGCACTGGCGGACATCACCGCTCCGTAGCGGTGACCCACGCCCTGGCGGAGCTGATTCGAAGCCAGGGCTATCAGGTGACGGAGAACCACCGGGATATCAGCCGCGGGGGATAGGGATTACTCTCTAAACGGAATATTTCACAATGAGAGGAGATCAGGATGCGGTACTGGACCAAGGGCTGTTTAGGCTTTGCACTGCTTGGATTGACACTGTTTGCCGCCTCCAGCATCTTGCTGGCGTGTTCGCCCGATTATTTTTGGGGGAAATGTACCCTTTTTAGCGGCGGACTCCTGATTTCCTTAACAGCGATGCTTTTGCAGGTGAGAGTCTGGCGGCATCATCAAAAGATCTGAAAACAGCGGCAGACCGAGTATGAGATGAAGGAGAAGCCATGGAACAGCAGCCATCTTATCGGATTCCCAGGGCATGCGGGCCGCGGATTGCCGTGATTGGCGGCGGACACGGCCTTGCAACTATGCTGCGGGGGTTAAAGCAGTACACGGAGAATATCTCCGCCATTGTCACGGTGGCGGATGACGGCGGCGGTTCCGGTATGCTGCGTCAGGACTTGGGGATGCCGCCTCCGGGCGATCTCCGCAACTGTATGGAGGCCCTAGCCAATACAGAACCGCTGATGAGCCAGTTGATGCACTACCGTTTCTCCGAGGGGACCCTGGCCGGACAGAGCTTTGGGAACCTATTTCTGGCGGCGCTCAACGGGATCTCCCCCTCCTTTGACGCGGCGGTGAGCCGTATGAGCGAGGTTCTGGCTATTACGGGCCGGGTGTTGCCCGTGACCACGGCAGATGTACAGCTGGAGGCGGAATTTGAAAATGGCGCCACAGTGGTGGGCGAGTCTAAGATCTTTTACTGTAAAAAACGGGAGGACTGCCGGATCCGGCAGGTACGTCTGCTCCCAGAGCATCCCAAGGCGTTGGCGGAGGCGTTGACCGCCCTTCGCCGGGCGGATATGATCGTTTTGGGACCGGGGAGCCTGTACACCAGCATTATCCCAAACCTCCTGGTGGACGGCATTGTGGAGGCGATTCAGGCTTCCAGCGCGTTGAAAGTCTACGTGGCCAATGTCATGACCCAGGAGGGAGAGACGGAGGGATACACCGTCTCAGACCACATTGCGGCACTGTTCCACCACTCTGCCCCGGGGCTGGTGAATCTGTGCCTGTGCAATTCCTCTCCCATTCCGAAGGGGGTGGCAGCCCGGTATGCCGAGGAGGGCGCTGAGCTGCTTCGGGGGGATATAGAGAGCTGTGCCGCCCTTGGGGTAGAGGTGATCAGCCGCCCGGTTGTCACCGTGGACAACGGCTATGTCCGGCACCACCCCGTCCACTTGGCCCGGGAGCTGATTTTACTCCATGCCGAGCGCAGCGTCCGCATTGCCGGAGACCGCTTTGGCCGTCGGGACAGCGGTTACCGGATGGAGGATAAAAGATAAGAGAGCAGATGTCTTCCTGGGAAGAATCGCCTGTGAAAGGATGAGCAGGACAAGATGTCCTTTTCCTACGATACCAAAAACGAATTATGCAAATTGCCGGTGCAGAGACTCTGTTGTGCCCGGGCGGAGGCCTATGGGATTTTGCTGTACTGTAACACGTTTAGCGCTGTGGAAGTTCGGATTATTACCGAAAATCCGAATTTTGCCGGAAGGCTTCCCAAGCTTTTTCAGCGGGCGTTTGGTCTCCAGTTTGACAAGAGACCGGAGCAGATCGGGCAAGGGCAGGGAAAGATGATCTTTCAGATCACGGAGCGGAAGAAACTTGACCGGATTATCAACCTGCTGGGCTATGACCCGCTGCAGAACCTGGTTCTTCACATCAATTTTGGACTGTTGGAGGAGAATTGCTGCAGGGGCGCTTTTCTGCGGGGGTGCTTTTTCGCCGGAGGCAGTGCCATCGACCCCTTAAAGCGGTATCATCTGGAGCTGACCAGTTCTCATCTCCAGGCCAGCCGGGAACTGGAGGTCCTGCTGCGGGAGTGCGGATACCCTCCAAAGAGTGTCACCAGAAACAGCAGTTTTGTGACCTATTTTAAGCAAAGCGATCAAATTGAAGATTTTTTGACCTTTATTGGAGCGCCGGTGGCCTCTATGAAAGTTATGTCTGCCAAAATGGAGAAGGACCTTCGCAACAGTGTAAACCGCCGCCTGAACTGTGATACGGCCAATCTGGATAAAGCGGTGGGGGCTGCCCAAAAACAAGCGGAGACCATCCGAAAGCTCCAGACGGCGGGGCGGCTGGCCCAGCTGCCGGATAAGCTTCGCAAAACGGCGGCTCTGCGGCTGGAAAATCCCGAGCTTCCCCTCTCTGAACTGGCCATGATTTTGGACCCGCCGGTGACGAAGTCCTGTCTAAACCACCGCCTGCGGAAGCTGATGGAACTGGCAGAGGAGTTATAGGATGAGAACCTGTACAAGCGCGGAGAGGGCCGGTATGGGACCAATTTCCCAGTGAGCTTGCCAGGTGCTATTGATCTAAAATACTCTGGCCGGAGTGATCCGAGAGAGAAACCGGCGGCAGTTCTGATTTCTTTCGGAAACAGCTGGAGCCGAAAGCGGCGGAGGACCGTATGCTGCGGGGGAAATTTGTACCGAAATTGGACTTTTTTGACACTGCGGGTCCTGTTTTGACGGCACTGGTGTGTCTGTTGTTTCGAGCAGCGCGGAATTTGCTCCTTCTGGCGCCTCTGCTGCCGATAAGAGGCCGGGATGTCTATAAAGAGTGTAAAAAATCTCCGGGAACCACGCGTCGCTAGCGGTTCCGGAATTTTGGAAAACCTGTTTTCAGGAGGTGTGATATGTCTTTTGTCCATCTGCATGTCCATACGGAGTACAGTCTTCTGGACGGTGCCTGCCGCATTCGGGACCTGCCCAAAATTGTGAAGTCCATGGGGCAGACCGCCTGCGCCATTACCGACCACGGGGTAATGTACGGCGTTATTGACTTTTACCGAGCCTGTAAGGCAGAGGGGATTAAGCCTCTTATCGGCTGTGAGGTCTATGTCACACCTCAAGGCCGCTCCCGGTATGATAAGGTCCATGAGTTCGACGCGGAGAGCCGCCATTTGGTGCTGCTGTGTGAAAATGAGGAGGGGTATCGAAACCTCTCCTATATGGTCTCTATGGGATGGACGGAGGGCTTTTACAATCGTCCACGGGTAGATCTGGAGTTATTGAGGCGTCATAGCGCCGGTTTGATTGCGCTTTCCGCATGTCTCGCCGGTGAAATCCCCCGGAGGCTTCGAAATGGAGAGTATGAAAATGCAAGGGACTATGCCTTAGAACTCGGCAGGATCTTCGGACCGGAACATTTTTATTTGGAACTTCAGGATCATGGCATCCGCGATCAGGCTGTTGTGAACCAGGGCCTTTTGCGGATCCACCAGGAGACAGGCCTGCCTATGGTCTGCACCAACGACGCCCACTATCTCCGTAAGGAGGATGCGCAGGCGCATGATGTGCTGCTGTGTATCCAGACTGGCAGGACCCTGGATGACGAGAACCGGATGCGCTACGAGCCGCAGAATTTCTATCTCCGGAACGAGGCGGAAATGGAGGCGCTGTTTGGGGAGTATGAGGGCGCGTTGGAGAATACCGCGAAGATTGCGGAGATGTGCAGCCTGGAGTTTATCTTTGGAAAATATCACCTGCCGGAGTTCCAGCTTCCCCCGGGATATGACAGCTTTTCCTACCTGAAAAAACTCTGCAGTGAGGGCTATCAGGCCCGGTACGGCGATGACGGCAGCTATCGCGGGCAGCTGGAGTACGAGCAGGACATGATCGAGAAGATGGGATTTACGGACTATTTCCTCATTGTCTCCGATTTTGTGCGTTTTGCCAGAGGGGCCGGAATCCCGGTGGGACCGGGCAGAGGCAGCGCGGCGGGGTCTATGGTCAGCTACTGCCTCTATATCACCGATATCGATCCGGTGAAATACGGCTTGTATTTTGAGCGGTTTTTAAACCCCGAACGGGTAAGCATGCCCGATATCGATATGGACTTTGGCGATACCCGCCGGGGCGAGGTGGTGGATTATGTCCGCCGGAAATACGGTGACGATCATGTGGCACAAATTGTTACCTTCGGTACCATGGCGGCCCGGGGTGTGATTCGGGACGTGGGGCGGGTGATGAACCTGCCCTATGCCGACGTGGACCAAATCGCAAAACAGATTCCGGCCGGGCCGGGCGCTCTGCATATCACTTTGGACGACGCGCTGCGTCTGTCCCGGTCTCTGCGGGAGATGTATGAGACCGACGAGACGGTAAAGCGCCTGGTCGACACCGCTAAGGCCCTGGAGGGAATGCCCCGGCACGCCTCTACCCACGCCGCCGGCGTGGTGATTACCCGAAGGCCGGTCTACGAGTACGTTCCACTGGCGAAAAACGATGAATCCGTGGTTTGCCAGTATGTGATGACCACGCTAGAGGAACTGGGACTTCTGAAAATGGACTTTCTGGGTCTCCGGAATTTGACGGTTTTGGATGACGCGGTAAAAATTCTTCAAGAAGAGCAGCCAGGCTTCCGTCTGGAAGATGTGCCGGAGGGAGATCCTGAGACCTATGAAATGCTCTCCTCCGGAAGAACCTCCGGCGTATTCCAGATGGAATCTGCCGGAATGACGGGCGTATGCGTGGGGTTGAAGCCCCGCAGCATTGAGGATATCACCGCCATAATTGCACTGTACCGTCCCGGCCCTATGGACTCTATTCCACAGTTTTTGGAGTGCGCCGCTCACCCTGAAAAGGTCCGCTACGACCATCCGTTATTGGAGCCGATCCTGTCTAACACATATGGCTGCATCGTCTATCAGGAACAGGTTATCAAGATTTTTCAGGAGTTGGCGGGTTATTCTCTTGGACAGGCGGACATGGTGCGCCGTGCCATGAGCAAAAAAAAGGTCAAGGACATTGAGAAGGAACGAGAGGCCTTTTTGCACGGTGACAAGGGAAGAGACATTACAGGATGCCTGGCACACGGAATCCCCGAGGCGACTGCCCAGTTGATTTACGACAAGATTTACGATTTTGCCGAGTATGCGTTTAACAAGGCCCATGCTGTCAGCTATGCCGTGGTGGCCTATCAGACAGCTTGGTTTAAGTGCCACTATACCAGGGAGTATATGGCCGCGCTATTAACTTCCGTGTTGGACAATTCCGAGAAAGTATCGGGCTATATCAACGAGTGCAAGGAGTGCGGGATTGCCTTGCTGCAGCCGGATATCAACCGCTCTGCTGACCGCTTCACCGTGGAGGAGGGGGGGATTCGCTTCGGCCTGGTGGCCATCAAGAACATCGGCCGCAGTTTTATCCAGGCTGTTATGCGGGAACGGGAAACGCGTCCATTTGAGTCCCTCCACGATTTTTGCGAGCGAATGCAGGGCAGCGACATGAATAAGCGGGCGGTCGAGAACTTGATTCGCTCCGGGGCGTTTGACAGCACTGGGGCGCGCCGATCCCAGCTGATAAAAGTCTACGAGGGAATTATGGATGCGGCAGCCGCCCAGCGGCGGGACAACGTGGAGGGACAGATGGACTTTTTTTCCATGGGTCCTTCCGGCGCTGCGGCTGTAAAAAAGATCCGTTTGCCGGAGATCCCGGAGTTTACCGCCCAGCAGCTGATGACAATGGAGAAAGAGACCACCGGGCTGTATCTCTCCGGACATCCCATGGACCAATACCGCAAACAGGTGCAGATGTTGAATGCGCCTACGATTGGGTCAATTCTGGCGGATTTTGCCCAGGAGGGCGGCCCGGTCCGGTTTGCCGATAACCAAAGGATCACCATTGCCGGAGTAGTTACCTCCAGCAAGACGAAGACCACAAAAAACAACAGTCTGATGGCCTATGTGACTGTGGAGGACGATACGGGGTCTATGGAACTGCTCTGCTTTTCCAAGACGCTGGATCTCTGCGGCGCGTATTTGAAGGAGAACCAGGCGGTGATGGTCCGGGGCAAACTGTCTGTCCGGGATGAGAAAGCGCCTCAGATTATGTGTGACAGCGCCTATCCGCTGGCTACGGTTTCCGGCGGAGTGCCGCCGGAAAAAGCAGAGGCTCCTTCGGATCAATTGGAAAAGGGAGAGGTCTTATATCTGAAATTTCCCAGCATTGACTCGCCGGAGTTAAAGCATTTGAAGCTGGTATTTACCATGTTCCCTGGGGACACCCCGGTAAAAATGGTAATGGCGGATACAAGAAAGGTGTACGGAACGCAAATATTACTGCACAGAGCGCTGCTTAAAGAGGCGAGAGAAGTCCTTGGAGCAGATCATGTAGTGATAAAATGAGCTGGGTATCCCAATCGGCTCGGTGTCATTATTGTAAGAAGCGCAAAATCAAATTGCGAAAATAGTAACTGTTTTTTGTATTATATTGGAAGAGCCGCCCTGAAACAGATTTCAGGGCGGCTCTTGTGTACACATTTTTACGCTTGATCTGAGTCTGATTTGTTTAGTTCCTCGGACAGTAAAACATTCATAATCTCACTGTATATCCGTTCCGGCGCTTTTTGGAATCGCTCCGTCAAAAGCGCTGCCATATCCTCTCGTACTACCATCAATTTTAGGGCCATCAGGCTGCCCATGTCATCGTCCAGGGAGAGCTTTACGGAGTAGGTTCCGTTGGGCCTTTTTTCAATAGCGGTCCGCACCTGGTTTTTCCGGCGGAGCTTGCGGTTGCACTCATTGATATTTTTATCGCACCGCAGCCGGACAGAATAGGGGAGGCTAGATTCGCAGATTTGACTGTTCCGCATGCCCTTTTCCGTGATTTCGTACAGTCCGGCGGCAGACACGGTCAAATGCTCTGTCTTAACCAGATCCCGCAGGCACTCGGAGAAATCAAAGTAGTCTATCCCGTCATCGCACATAGTCAGATCCAATACGGTGTCAAATGGGATGGGTTCGATCACTCTGGCAGTGATATAGAGGATCAAAAATTTGATTTCCAGCTTGTCACGAATAAAGCCAGGTCCTGCCATGGCGCTACCTCCATTGTATTGTCAATTTCATATTACCATTCAGTATACCGCACTTCCGGCTGACTTGTACAGGGGAAAATTCCCGAAATTTGAGGAATTTTGTCTTGACGGCTTGGGCGGCGATTGATATGATTGGGACAGTACAAGAGAGGCGGCGGTATGATGGCAAGACGGATTTTGGTCTTATTCCTCGTTATATGGCTGATATGCGCTCTGCCGGGCTGCGGGAAAGCGTCCATAGAACAGGAACCGGAGACTCCTCCTCCTGCGGAGGAACCGGAACCGAGGCCGGAGCCAGAGCCGGAGCCTTATGTTCCAAGCGGGATCAATCCCTTGACGGGCGAGCCTATGGAGTCCAAATACGAGAATAACCGCCCTGTAGCGGTGATGCTCAACAATTTAAAAGCCGCTCAGCCCCAGTTGGGGATCTCCCAGGCGGATATCATCTACGAGGTGCCCGCCGAGGGCGGCATTACCCGGATGCTGGGCGTGTATCAGAGCTTGGAGGGCGTTGGAAATTTGGGCAGCATTCGTTCCGCCCGGTCCTACTATTTGGAGCTGGCATTAGGTCTGGATGCATTGTTTGTCCACGCCGGCGGCAGCCCCGGGGCCTACCGGGACCTTCCGACTTGGGGCGTGGACAATATGGACGGTGTCCGCGGCCGCTCTGACGCGGAGATTTTCTGGCGGGACGCAGAGCGGCGGAAGTCAAAAGGCTATGAACACAGCCTTCTGACCTCTGGTGAGAGGATTCTGGATTATCTGAGCGAGGGGCATTTTCCGACGGAGCACGAAAGAGGATATGTCTATACCCAGGCGTTTGTTCCAGACGGTACTCCGAGGGACGGTGTGCCGGCGGAGCATGTGAAGCTCCGGTTTTCTGAATATAAGACCGGGACTTTTGACTATGACAGCGAGATGGGGAAATATTTGGTTGGGCAGTACGGCAAGGAGTATGTGGACGGTAATACCGGGGAACAGGTAGCTGTTACGAACTTGCTGGTGCTGGAGACCAAGATCTCTGTGATTTCCGGAGATCCGGAGGGCCGTTTGGATGTACGGCTCACCGGAGAGGGAGAGGGGACGTATTTCTGCGGAGGAAAGTCCGTTCCCATCCGGTGGAGTAAGGCGGACCGGAACAGCCCGTTTGTGTATACGCTGGAGGGTGGAAAACTCCTGGCGCTGGGACAGGGGGAGAGTTATGTGTGTATTATCAGCCCTAAGACCAGCAGACTTACCTTTGAATAGAGAGACGGTAAAAGCGCGCCAGAAATTGGCGCGCTTTTTTCACCCCCTGGCCCGGGTGGCATACACTGGATTGAAAGAAACTTTCTTTCACTTAGCTACTTATTAGGAGGTATTGCAATGCCCGAGAAAGTTATGCCCGGTCCCATTGAGGATCTCAGCGGCATCCGAGAGGCGGTTTGCATCCATACCAGGAAGATCTATGACTCCTGCAGAGATAAGGACTGCATTGAAGACCTGCGCTTCTATCCAAAAATGCAGTATGTGGATGTTATCAACCGTGCCCTGTCTGTGAAGGGCGGTTCCGCCAAGCTGCTCTATGTCTATGTGGACGTGGAGCCTGTCAGTTTCAACCGGGGCTTCTACACGGTGGATATGCGCTTTTTCTACGCCGTGACGCTCCAGGCCTATCTCAGCTGCCCGGCCCCTGTCACTGTGGAGGGTCTGTGCGTGTTTGATAAGAGGGTGATCCTTTTCGGCAGCGAGGGGAACGCGAAAATCTTTTCCTCCAAGATGAGCGTGGGCGGCCCTGATCTCCAGGCGGTTAAACGGGCCAACGCCCCCATCGCCGTGGTGGAGGCCGTAGATCCCATCGTTCTGGACGCCCGGGTCATGGATTGCTGCGGCAAGCGGGACTGCGACTGCGACCTGTGCGAGGTGCCGTCTTTTGTCAACAGCTTCTTCGATTGCGAACTCTCCAGCGGGGATGATTCCCGCCGGATCTACGTCACCCTGGGGCAGTTCTCCATCGTGCGCCTGGAGAGGGATTCCCAGCTGCTGGTGCCCGTGTACGACTACTGCATGCCCGACAAGGAGTGCTCCTGCGGCAGTGACAAGGAGGACCCCTGCTGTATCTTCCGGAACATCTCCTTCCCGGTGGGTGAGTTCTTCCCACCCAACACCGTGCGGATGCCGGAGAACTACGAGGACACCAAGAGCTTCTGCTGCTGCGGCAGCTGAGAAACCGGAGAGGCCGCCCAGATGGGCGGCCTCATTTTACATCTCCCGCTGATACCGGACCATCAGGCACAGCTCCAGGACACTTTTGGTGAGAAATACCCCGACCGCCGCCAGCGTAATCCACAGCGGCGCGCCAAGGCCGATGGAGAGCCAGGCCGCCGCCATGATGCCCCACTGCAGCACCTCGCCGGAGACCGCCTGGGCCCGGCGGCGGATGGCCACGGTCCGCTCATCGTTGGCTTCGATCTCATCCCGGCGCATCCGGACGGGGTCCTTTTCTGTCCAGCGCAGGATTTTCCAGTTGGCAAACCCCAAGGCCAGCAGGCCGGAACCCACGCCGGTGAGCATCCCACCGAACTTGTCCGGGGCAGAAAGCGTCCAGGCCGCAAAGGCCCCCAGCAGCAAAAGCGCGCCAACGGCCATCAAAACCATATATAATGTCTTTTTCTGTCTCATTTGATCTCCTCCTCATAGATGAATATCTCCTCAATGGACATCCCGAAATACCGGGCGATCTTAAACGCCAGCAGAATGGAGGGATTGTACCGCCCGTTCTCCAATGAGCCGATGGTCTGGCGGGAGACCTCCAGCGCGTCCGCCAGCTCCTCCTGCCGGAGTCCCCGGGTTCTCCGCAGCTCCTCCAGCCGGTTTTTCAATTGGTTCACCTCCTATATGGAAAGCTCGCTTTCCATATAGGATACTAACACACTCCGACAGAGATGTCAAGTACACTTTCCGTTTTCCCTGAATCTTTTGAAAAAAGAAAAAATAGCATACCGGGGGACAACCTCTCATAGAGTATAGCAATCAGAAAGGGGGAAGTCCCTTGCAAAAGGATTTGAATATTCTGCGTTATGAAGATGCGGCGCTGTGTCTTCCCGTACGGTTGAGAAAGGTGGCCTTGGCGCTGCCGGAGGAGCGAAAAGCTCTGGCGGAGGAATTCCGCCTTCGGGCTGGACGGCCTATGACAGTGCTGCTGCCCACAGGAGAGATCCCGCTAAACGTATTTGTAGAGCCGGAAGAGCTGGAGGCGCTCTGCGACCTTGCTACAGAGTTCTCCCGTTATGCCGCGGCGGAGACACTGCGGGAGGGGTATCTCTCCGTCCGGGGAGGCTTCCGTGTGGGTCTCTGCGGCACAGCGGTAATGAAGGACGGCATAAACACAAATTTAAAAAATTTTTCCTCTGCGGTGATTCGAATTGCCCGTGAGAAGCCGGGAATTGCCGACAGCGTAGCTCCCCAGCTATTTCGGAATGGAGACTTTGCAAATACGCTGATCCTCTCTCCGCCGGGAGGGGGAAAGACCACGCTGCTGAGGGATTTGGTGCGGCGGCTGTCAGAGGGGGTGGGCGAATACGGTCCCCGGCGGGTCTCTCTGATCGACGAGCGGGGAGAGGTGGCGGTAATGTACCGCGGAGAGCCGCAGATGAATGTGGGACCACACACCGACGTGTTGGACGCCTGCCCCAAGGCTTTGGGGATTCCCATTGTCTTGCGGGCCATGAATCCGCAGGTCATCGCTGTGGACGAGATTACTCTGCGCGATGATCTGCGGGCTGTCTCTATGGCCGCCGGCTGCGGGGTGCGGCTGCTGGCCACGATTCATGCCGATAATGTGGAGGAGCTGCGGCAAAAGCCGCTCTATGCCCAGTTATTGGCGGACAAGGTATTTCGATTGGCAGTACGGGTTGTGCCTATAGAGGCAGGGCGGTTTTATCAAGTGGAGGAATTGCCATGCTGAAGGTGTTGGGAAGCGCCTGTATTTTAGGGGGAGGCATGCTGGTCAGATATCTCCATGCTCTGGAGCGCCGCCGTGAGATGGACACGCTGTCCGATCTGCTGTCCGCCCTGCGGAAAATGGCGGAGGAGATTCGCATGGCCAGAACGCCTTTGCCGGCCCTGCTGAATCATTTAGCCGCCGGATGCGGAGCGGAGGTGGGAGCGTTTTTTCGGACAGCGGCGCTGTCCGCCCGGCAGGGGAGGGATTTGCCGGCGACCTGGCGGCAGGGTGCCGAAGCTCTGCCGCTGTCCGTAGACTCTGGCACAGCTCTGGAAGAACTTGGGAATCATCTGTGTGGAGACGAAGAGAGCATCTGTAAGGCGATTTCACTTGCTATTTACTCTTTGGCAAAGGATGCGGAGGACTGCGCCCGACGCCGTCCGGAAGAGGCCAAGCGGACTACGGCGCTGTGCCTCTCCGGCGCGGCGCTGTTGGTGATTTTACTGATTTGAGGATACACAATATGGATGTGGATTTAATTTTTAAGATCGCGGCCATTGGAATTCTAGTGGCGGTGCTGAACCAGCTGCTGGTGCGTTCCGGCCGGGAGGAGCAGGCGATGATGACCACTCTGGCGGGACTGGTGGTGGTGCTCATGATCATGGTACAGGAGATCAGCGACCTGTTTAACCTGATCAAAACGCTGTTCAACTTCTGAACATGGAGCAGGTCTTTCAAGTGACGGGCCTCTGTGTTGTGGGGGCGCTTCTGGCGCTGGTGCTGAAAAAGGAAAGTCCGGAGTTGGCGCTGCTGCTGGCCTCGGCCGCTGTGGCCGCCGTATTGCTGTTTTTGGCGGGGGCGCTGGGGGAGCTACTGGATTTCCTTCGGGAGATTGGCGCTGCCAGCGGGCTTTCGGACGATCTCTTCATTCCTTTGTACAAGACGGCGGGCATTGCCCTGGTGGTCAAGGTGGGCGGCAGCCTCTGCCGGGATGCCGGGGAATCCGCCCTTGCCTCCGCGGTGGAGACGGCGGGGACGGTGTGCGCCCTGCTGGTGTCGCTGCCGCTGCTGCGGGCGGTGCTGGCGCTGCTGCTGGAGCTGACGCGATGAGACGATTGATCTTTTTAATCCTCGCCCTGGCGGTACTGACCGTTCCGGCCCGGTCGGCGCAGGTCCCCCGGGATCTGGAGGAGGCGCTGCCGGAGGCTGCCGGAGAATTGCTGCAGCAGGTGGACGCCTCGGGTACAGGGGGATTCACGTCTGGAATCAAGGCCATTTTGGACAGCTTAAGCCAGGAGATCGGGGGCGTTCTCCGGCAGCGCGTCCGGGGAGCGGCGCTGGTGCTGCTGGCGGTACTGCTGTGCAGTGCTGTGGACGGGTTTTACCAGGGAGTGGATGGCGGAAAGATGACGGTGTTTTTACCTATGGCGGGGGCATTGTCCGTAACGCTGCTGACGGCAGGGAGTCTGGACTCCCTGATGGGGCTGGGGGCGCGGACGATTGAGGAGCTGTCTATCTTTTCCAGGGTGCTGCTGCCCACGCTGGCGGCGGCAACGGCGGCCTCCGGCGCAGTGACCTCTGCCACGGTTCAGCAGGTGAGCACGGTGTTTTTGGCGGATTTGCTGATTAGCCTTATTGACCAGCTGCTGATGCCCTTGGTGTACTTATACGCCGGTGCGCTGGCCTCCGCCGCCATGCTGCCGGAAAACCGGCTGGGGGCTTTGGCGGAGGCGCTGAAAAAAGTGATTACCTGGATTTTAACCACGGTGCTGCTGGCCTTTACGGTGTACCTGTCCGTTGTGCGGGTGGTGTCCGGCTCGGCGGACGCCGCCGCGCTGAAGGTTGCCAAGGCCGCCATCAGCGGTGCGATCCCGGTGGTGGGAAGCATTCTCTCCGAGGCGTCGGAAACTGTGCTGGCGGGAGCCGGAATGCTGAAAAACACCATCGGCGTATTTGGGATGCTGGGGATTTTGGCAGCCTGCGCCCACCCCTTTTTGCAGCTGGGAATTCAATATCTGCTGTACAAGCTCACAGCTTTTCTGGCGGCCACAGTGGGCGCGCCCAATCTCTGCAAGCTCATTGACGGCCTGGGAGGCGCCTTCGGGCTGGTACTGGGCATGACGGGCAGCTGCGCTTTTCTGCTGTTGATTTCGGTACTGTCCTCCGTGGCGGCGGTGACGCCATGATCGCCGCGGTACGGGAGTGGCTAACGTCGGTAGTGGCGGTGACGCTGCTGCTGACAGTGGCCCAGACGCTCATTCCGGAGGGAAATATCCGGAAAATTGCAGCCTTTACCGGAGGACTTGCATTATTGGCGGCCCTGCTCCAGCCGGTTCTGCGGACGGACCTGAGCCGCTTGGAGCTGGATTTGGACACCTACAGCCAGGCCGTTCAGGAGCGGCAGGAGGAATTGGAGCTGGCAAAAGAAGAGGAGCTGGCGTCGGTCATAGCTTCACGGACGGAAGCATATATATTGGACAAAGCCACCCAGCTCGGACAGTCCGTCACGGTTCGGGTGGAGACGGAGGCCGGAGCGGAAGGGGTGCCGCTTCCCTCGGCGGCGGAGGTGCGCGGCCGCCGGTCGGAGGAATTGGCAGCCTATATGGAGCGGGATCTGGGGATCCCGCGGGAGAGGCAGGTTTGGCATGAAAATGAAAGCTGAAGGAGTGCGAAAGATATGGGACAGGTACAAATACGCGGTCCTGGTAGTGCTGATCGGCGCAGGGCTGCTGCTGTGGCCGAGTGGGGGGAGCGGCCCGGGAGGCAAGCTGCTTTCCAGTGGGGAAGACAGGGCGGAGCAGCCGGAGCTTCAGACGCAGCTGGAGGACATTCTCAGCACGATCAGCGGCGTGGGACAGGTGCGGGTGATGTTGACGGTGGACTCCGACGGGGAGCGGCAGCTGGCCCAGGATACGGAGTTGAAGTACAGCGGTCCCACAGCCTCGCCGGAGGACTACTCCAGACGCTCCGAGACCGTATTGGTCAAGGGGGGAACCGGAGCGGAGACCGTAACCGTCCGTCGGATCTATCCCACGTACCGGGGAGCGCTGATAGTGTGTCAGGGTGGAGACCGGGCGGAGGTGCGGCTGGCGGTGACGGAGGCTGTGGCAGCCCTCACAGGTCTCACCACAGACCGCGTTACAGTGGCAAAATGGCAGTAATCATTTGGAGGAGGAAAAAGCCCATGAGTGCAAGACTGAAACGAAACGCTGTGGTGGTGACCATGGCGGTACTGGTGTGCGCGGCGGCGGCGCTGAACTGGAAATACTCCGGCCAGGCGGCGCCGGACGGCACGGAGGACGCGGGGACAAAGATCTTAGGGGAGGCGGCGCTGGTCTCCGGCACAAAGGACGGGGAGGACGCCCCCGCCGCCGGGGAGGATGAGGCCGGGGTCTACACGGGATCGGACTACTTCGCCTCCGCCCGGCTCACCCGCCAGCAGGCTCGGGACAGCGCCATCTCCCTTTTGCAGGAGGCGGCGGCCCAGGAGAACGCGGACACCGCCGTCGCTAACGAGGCCTCGGAGGGAATTCAGGTTCTGGCGTCCTTTACGCTGAAAGAGGCACAGATTGAAAATCTCGTTACCGCCAAGGGATATACGGATTGCGTGGCCTTTATGGGGGAGGACAGCATCAGCGTGGTGGTCTCCACCGCCTCCGGAGAGCTGACCGGGGAGGATGTGGCGAAGATCACGGACATCGCCATGTCGGAGACCGGCTACGGCGCCAGCGGAATCAAGATTATGGCCGCAAATTAAAGGTTGTATTTTCCGGCGGGGCGTGGTACAATAGCCGCAAAGCGGCTATTGTACCACGTGATATATCCGCCGGCTTTGCGCTGCGGCAGAGGGCGGAGCGTCATATTTACGGCGGCGGATTGCTTTTCCGCGGAGAGACGGCCGCCGACCGGCCGGCGTATCACAGTCCGCTTTGCGGATTTGGTGCAATCAAGACCTGGAACCACCGGTTTATTTACGATACCGATGACATCACAAGTTAAGGAGAGTCAAACCATGGGCGAGAGCAGGGAATATATGACGCTGCCGGAGGAGAACGGAAGCATCAACATCTCAGAGGAGGTCATTGCCTCCATTGCCGTGGGCGCCGTGCGGGAAGTGGAGGGCGTATCTGGCATGATGACCGCCATGGGCAACAGCGTCACCGATCTGATGAACAACCGCAAAAACGCCCAGAAGAGCGCCAAGGGCGTGAAGATCGACGCCACCGGCGCGGCGCTGACGCTGGATTTGTATTTGACAGTGGAGTATGGCCACCCCATCCCCGAGGTGGCGGAGAGCGCTCAGAAGGCGGTGATGTCCTCTGTGGAGGCCATGACCGGGTGCGCCGTGGAAAAAGTCAATATCCACGTGGGCGGCGTGACGCTGGCCTGAAGAGTGATCTGAGAGAGAAAGACAGAGGACAAAAGAGTATGGTACGGAACACCGCGCGGGAGATCGCCATCCACCTCTCCTATGAGCTGAGCTTCACCGATAAGTCCGTGGACGCGCTGCTGGACGAACGGCTGACGGCGGAGTCTTTCGCGGCGCTTAAGGAGGAGGACGCCCTTTATGCCGAGGCCCCGGGTCCCAAGCAGGGGGAGTATATCCGGCGTCTTGTAAAGGGCGTTGACGGGCACGGGGCGGAGCTGGACGGCTATATCGAAAAATATGCCAAGGGATGGAAGTTTGCCCGCATTCCGCTGGTGGCCTCCGCCGTCATGCGGGTGGCCATGTATGAGATTCTGTACATGCAGGACGTCCCCAACGGCGCCGCCATCAACGAGGCGGTGGAGATTGCCAAGAAATACGAGACGCCGGAGACGGTAAAATTTATCAACGGTATTTTGGGCAGCTTTGTCCGGCAGGAGATTACAGAATAAATAAAAATGGGGCAGAGCGGGCATGGAGGACATCCATGTCCGGCTCTGCCTGTTTTCTGCGCATGCGGCGGCCTATCGCGTGTCGGCGGATAAGCCCGCGCCTGTCCGTACGCCGAGGAGGAAGGCCTCAGAGGCGGTAAACTCCAGGCATTTGTCCAGGGAGGGACGGGCGCAGGGGGGCAGGTCGTTTTTCAGCAGGTCGAAGTGGAAATCATAATCGCCCCGCTGCGCGGACTCCAGCTGCGGGCGGATATAGTTGGCATAGAGCCAGACCATGAAGTCGGACATAAGTACCACCTTTCAACAAAACGACTAATCCGTCGTGTGTCGGGATGATTATAGCACGTATAATCCGTCGTGTCAAGGAGCTTGTATGGAATTTTCAAAAAGGTTGCGTGAACTAAGGGCAGAAAAAAAGGAAACCCAGGTGCAGACCGCAAAAGCAATTAAAGTTGCAGGGCGACAATATCAAAGATTTGAAGCAGGAGAGAATTATCCCGGGTTTGAGAATCTCTGCGCCTTGGCGGACCACTTCGGTGTGTCGCTGGACTATCTGGCAGGCCGCACCGATAAAAGATGATTTTTGAAGAGCGGTTTACCGGAGCACGGGACCAGTCAGGCGCGAAGCGCGGGAAGAGGAGCAAGTCCCTGCGTCCACGCAGCAGATTCCTCCAGCAGCCACCCAAAGCGCTCTTTTCTCTTTTGGACCGTGCACGGCCCGTTTTCTCTTTTCGGCGCGGCGAAAAGAGAAAATGGGGGGTGCATCTGCCCAGCCATCCTCATGGCTGAAATCCCCCTGCCCGTCGGAGCAGGCACAGGCCCGATCCTGTAAATTTTAGACATTACTGATGAGAGGTAAGAATGGAACACCACATTTTCGGCGTGGGCGAGGTCAATCAGCTGGTCAAGCTTTTGCTGGACGGAGAACCCATGCTGCGGGGAATCTATGTCCGGGGAGAGCTGTCCAATTATAAAATCTACCCCTCCGGGCACCACTACTTCACCTTGAAGGACCCGGAGGGTGCTCTGCGTTGCGTGATGTTCCGGGGACAGGCCTCAAAGCTCCGGTTCCGTCCGGAAAACGGCATGAGAGCCGTCGCCTCGGGCCGTGTGTCGGTCTTTCCCAGAGACGGAGCCTACCAGCTCTACTGCGACGCTCTGACGCCGGAGGGGGCGGGGGATCTGGCGGTGGCCTTCGAACAGCTGAAGGCCCGCCTCTATGCGGAGGGCCTCTTCGATCCCTCCCACAAAAAGCCCCTTCCATCGTATCCGGAGACAATCGCCGTCGTCACATCCTCCGCAGGGGCGGCAGTCCACGATATGATCCGCATTCTGAACCGGCGCTATCCCTTGGCGAAGGTGGTTTTGCTGCCGGTCCGTGTCCAGGGGGCCGAGGCCCCGCCGGAGATCGCCGGAGCCATCCGGTACGCGGACCGGTGGAAGATCGGCGACGTGATCATCACCGGCCGGGGGGGCGGGTCTATGGAGGACCTGTGGGCCTTTAATGACGAACGGGTGGCCCGGGCGATCTACGACTGTGAGACGCCGGTCATCTCCGCCGTGGGGCATGAGCCGGACGTCACCATTGCGGATTTTGTGGCGGATGTCCGGGCTTCCACGCCCTCCAACGCGGCGGAGATCGCCGTGCCGGACCGGATGGAGCTGCGGCGGTGGCTCCGGGACACGGAGGAGCGCGTGGCGCAGAGCCAGGCAGCACGACTGGAGTCCCTGCGGCAGAGGCTGGAGAAACTGGCCTCCAACCGGGTGATGACGGATCAGATGGCCTTTGTTCAGGACAGGCGAATGGAGCTGGATCATGTCCAGCGAAGGCTGGGAGACGTGTCCGGAATTCTGACGGCCAGGAGACGGGAGCGGTTTTCTGCCCTGGCGGCGGCTCTGGACGCCATGAGTCCCCTAAAAGTGCTGGGCCGGGGATACGCAATGGCCCAGAACGCGGACGGGACAGTTTTGAGAAGCTACAAGGACGTCTCCCCCGGGGACCATGTGTCGGTAAAGCTGGGTGAAGGTGGAATTTCCTGCACAGTGAATGAGGCATATAAGAAGGAGCGGAAGAGATGAGCGTGAAAAAGGTGACGTTTGAGCAGCAGCTCCAGCGGCTGGAGGAGATTGTGGCGGCGCTGGAGAAGGGAGACGTTCAATTGGCGGACTCCCTGTCCCTCTTTGAGGAGGGGACAAAGTTGATCGCTTCCTGCTCCAAACAGCTGGATCAGGCGGAGCAGCAGGTGGTCAAGCTGATGAAAGGGTCCGGCGGCGCGCCGGAGGAGCTGCCTTTCGAGGATACGGAGGAATAGGACATGGATTTTGCAAAAGAGATGGAGACGGCCCGCCGGATCGTAGAGGACTATCTGGGGCGGTTTTTTGCCGGAGAGGGGCTGGAGGAGGCCATGCGGTACAGCCTTTTGGCCGGAGGCAAGCGCATCCGCCCCATCCTCGCCATGAAGTTCTGCCAGGCGGCGGGGGGAAGCATGGAGGAGGCTTTGGACTTCGGCTGCGCTGTGGAGATGCTTCACACCTACTCCCTGATCCACGACGATCTACCCTGCATGGATAACGACGCTCTTCGCCGGGGCAAGCCCACGAACCACAAGGTGTTTGGCGAATGCACAGCCACTCTGGCGGGGGATGCCCTCCAGGCGGCGGCGTTCCAGACGGCGCTTTCCGCCAAAGGACCTTGGCGGCACGGCGGAGAGCTGTGCAAGGTGATGGCGGCGAAGATATTGGCGGAGGCCGCCGGGTTTCATGGCATGTGCGGCGGGCAGTATTGGGATACCCTTGGGGATGGACAGCCCCATACGGAGAGGGAGCTGACCGCCATTAACGACAAAAAAACCGGGGCGCTTCTGCGGGCCGCCTGCATGATGGGCGTGGCGGCCTCCATGGGACACCGGGAGGTAGAGGAGACCTGCATGGACGCTGCCAGAGAGTATGCCACAAATCTGGGGCTGGCCTTCCAGATCCGGGATGATATGCTGGATGTGATCGGAGACGCAGGAGAGTTTGGAAAGCCCATCGGCTCTGACGCCTCCAATGAAAAGACCACGTATGTAACGCTTCTGGGCCTGGAGGCGTGTGAAGCGCGGGTTTTGGAGTATACGGCAAGGGCAAAGGAGGCTCTGAGAGCCGCTGTATGGCCGGGATCTGCGGAATTCCTGGAGTCCTTGGCAGATAGTCTGGCGGTGCGGACCGTGTGATTTGAAAAAAATTTACACTTAATATATACGGAATATATTGTATATTTATCGCAGCCATGCTATACTGAATAACGCTAAGCGGCGGCGCAGTATTCTAGTCAGATCTGCCGTTTTCTAGGGAGGGCCTAAAAATCCTCTGAAGGGCATATCGATGAAACCTCTGGTGCCTGCTTGAGACGCCCAGTCTTGGGTGGGTGCTGGGGGGAAGCGCGCTTATACGCGCTTGCGGACTCAGGGCGATGAGCAATGGCATGGTCAACCCGACCCTGTTTCCGTGGAGACCTGCTCTTGTGCATAGACGTACTCCCACTGTGGTATTTCCGGCCTGTGTACGAAGCAGATTGTGAACCTGCAATGCGGTGCATCGGTCTCTTGGGCCGTAACGCTGTGTGCAGACGTAGCCTGCCTTGCGTGGGGCGGGTGGATCAGGGAACTACACAGAGGTTCCCCGGCCAGGGAACCTCTGTGATCGCCCTTTGAAACCCGGTCTGCAAAAGAGGCTAAAGAAGCGGACGGACTGCGGTGGAAATCACCTAGGCTGTTCTCGCGAGGCAGAAAAGGGATTGCAGTGCGGACTAAGTGGCAATCGGGTAGCGCGGACTGGCAACGCCGCGCCGGAGTGCTGAAAGGGGAACCGCCTCCATCGGCAACGAGAGGTGTGCTCCGGGGAAATCCAACCCGTACCTAAGCCGTAAGATTTACCTTTTTTGCCGCCGCCGCCTTAGCAAATTTTAATATAACGCTTCCGACAGGAGGTATTTGTTTGAAGAAGACCCAGAATTCCAAGGGGGCAAAACGGGGCGGGGATCCGTCCAAGTACCGCTGGGTACTGCAGGTGTTTACGATGGCGATTGCCCTTTCTGCGGCGTTGAGTCTGGCATCGGAATCGATGCTGGAGGGCGCCGGTGTGGCAGTCGCCGTTTTGATTTTGGCGGTTTTTATCTTCCTGGGTATTGTATTTGATGTGGTGGGTGTGGCCGTCACCGCGGCGGACCCAAGACCTTTTCACTCCATGGCAGCCCATAAGGAGAAGGGGGCGAAGGAGGCGCTGATGCTGCTGCGCAATGCCAGCCGGGTCTCCAGCGTCTGCAACGACGTAGTGGGCGATATCTGCGGCATCGTCAGCGGTACTACCGGCGCGGTGATCGTGGCCCGGCTCCAGGGGGCGCTGAATGTTCAAACGGTGCTGCTGTCTGTAGCTGTCACGGCTCTGGTCTCTGGGCTGACCATTGGCGGCAAGGCCCTGGGCAAAACTTTTGCCATTGAGAAGAGCACAAAGGTGGTCTATTGGGCCGGCCGGTTTTTACATCTCTTTCACCGCTGACAGGGGAGGTAGTTTATGATCCTGGAAACCATCCGGACTCCTGCCGATGTAAAGGCGCTGCCCGAGAAGGATTTGCCGCTGCTCTGCGAGGAACTGCGAAAATTTTTAATCCAGAGCGTCTCCGAGACCGGAGGCCATCTGGCCTCTAATCTGGGAGCGGTGGAACTGACAGTGGCCATCCACCGGGTGTTCGACACGGCCAGCGACCGGCTGGTGTTTGACGTGGGGCACCAGTGCTATATCCACAAGGCCCTCACCGGCAGGCGGGAACTGTTCTCCACCCTGCGGCAGTTTGGAGGACTCTCTGGCTTTCCAAAACCCAAGGAGAGCGAACACGACGCGTTTATTGCGGGACATGCCTCCAACTCTGTTTCCGTGGCTCTTGGAATGGCAAGGGCTAGAACTTTACAAAATAAAGATTACAATGTTTTGGCTCTGATTGGTGACGGTGCGCTCACCGGCGGCCTCTCCTATGAGGGACTCAATGACGCCGGGGCCTCTAAAGAACCACTGATTGTGATCCTCAATGACAATGGGATGTCCATCAACCCCAATGTCGGTGCATTGTCCAAGCATTTGAGCCGTCTGCGGAGCAAACCCGCATACTACCACTTTAAAAAGGGATACCGCCAGCTGTTTGGAGTCCATCCAGAGGAAAACTCACTCTACCGCTTTAACCATAGGGTAAAAACCTCTTTGAAACGCGCGCTGTGGCCCAGCAGCACACTGTTTGAGGATATGGGCTTTACCTATCTGGGTCCGATCGATGGGCATGACCTAGACCGTCTATGTCATGTGTTGGAGTGGGCACGGGAGCTTCATGCTCCCGTATTGGTCCATGTATACACGGTTAAGGGAAAGGGATATTCCTTTGCAGAGCATGATCCCAGCAAGTTTCACGGTATAGGTCCCTTTGATCCCGCCACCGGACTTTTGAAGAAATCGGGGGGCGAGAGTTTTTCATCGGTGTTTGGTAAAACGCTTGCCGCTTTAGCGGCGGAGGAGGCCCGTGTGTGCGCCGTCACTGCCGCCATGGCAGACGGAACCGGACTCACTGGCTTTGCCAAGGAATTTCCCAACCGTTTTTTTGACGTGGCAATTGCGGAGGGCCATGGCGTTGCCATGGCGGCGGGGCTTGCCAGGCAGGGCATGATTCCCGTTCTGGCTGTCTACTCTACCTTTCTGCAGCGGGGCTACGATATGCTGATTCACGACGTTGCCCTCCAGGGTCTCCACGTGGTGCTGGGGGTAGACCGGGCTGGGCTGGTGGGACCTGAC
>CAJUQM010000009.1 GCA_910588005.1 uncultured Oscillibacter sp. | reverse complement strand
CCGTCGTTGATCTTCTGGCCGTCCTCATAATACTGGGTGCAGGCCTCGGTGGTGATGGTAAAGCCCTGGGGCACAGGCAGGCCGATGTTGGTCATCTCGGCCAGGTTGGCGCCCTTGCCGCCCAGGAGTTCCCGCATGTTGGCGTTGCCCTCGGTGAAAAGGTAACAATACTTTTTGCTCATCTTCATTCCTCCGTTTTTTATCCCTGCCTCGCCGGGCAGATCTGGTCATGTCTCATGCCGTTGGTATTCATTGGAAAGTTCTGTTGGCTTTAATATTATAATAGGACATTTTCTGGAAAACAATTCATAAATATCATAAGAAATTCACTGGAAACCGAAATAATTCCACCGAATTCTGGGGGTTTTGCACAAAAGACTGGCAAGTTATCCAAAAATCAGAAAGTTTTTTCGCCCTTTTTCCCAGGTGAACCGCCTTAGCACACGTTTGCGTTTTACGTATTTTGTAGTTTAAGTTCACTTTTTTCCGGCTCTTTTTCTTCTTCCGGCAGGGCCTTGCAATGAACGGGCCGGAAAGGTATAATATCATTGAAAGTAGATGAAACAACTTCGTACAGGGGGGATTACAGTATGATGGGGCCTTCGTTTGGAAGCGGCATTTTCAACATGTCAAGGCACCCGGTATTTGGGCTTTGAGCGGGCTTGAGATTCTTTGCCAAATCATTGAAAAAGACGCTCTGCGAAGGAGGAGGAACCGCCATGGCACTGTTTTCTCCCGCCGGCTCCGCCGCCGCCCAGATCCGGGAGGCCGCCGGCCGGGGCACATTGTCCCACGCCCTGCTGTTCACCGGCGGCGGCGATCTTGCCGCCGCCGCCCGATACGCCGCCGCCGCCCTGGAATGCCAGGAGGAGGGAGCCAAACCCTGCGGACTCTGTCCCGCCTGCCGGAAGGTACACTCAGACATTCATCCCGACGTCCTCACGGTCCGGGACGCGGCCCATAAGAATATCGCCGTAGACGTAGTGCGCTCCGTCCGGGCCGACGCCTACATCCGCCCTAACGAGGGCCGGCGGAAGGTCTACATCTTTCCGGACTGCGGGCTGCTGACAGAGCAGGACCAAAACGTTCTGCTGAAGATTGTGGAGGAGGGTCCCCCCTACGCAGCGTTTCTCTTCTGCGCGGAAAATGCCGCCGCGGTTTTGCAGACCCTTCGCTCCCGTTGTGTGGAGCTGAAGGTTGCCCCCGCGGTGGACGGCGGCGGAGAAAGCGCCGCCGTCCTGGAGGCGGCAGAGTCCCTCTGCCGCGCCATCGGTTCCAAAAAACGGGGCGCTGCTGCGGAGCTGGCGGTACGGCTGGAGAAAAAGAGAATCCCCCGGGAGGACCTGGCCGCTGCGCTGGCTTGGACTCGGGATGCCTTCGCGGCGGCACTGATCCTGCTGTATGGGCGGCAGCCGGAGGGAATTTACCTGGAAACAGCGTCTTCTCTCTCGAAAAACTTGACAAAGTCCCAAATTATGCGCACAATAGAACTGTTGCAGAAGTACCGCGGTGAATGCGCTTACAATGTTGGCCCAGGCCATGTATTGGGCGCTCTGGCGGTGGAATTGGAGGATATCTTTTGACAGAGGTAATCAGCGTCCGCTTTCGGGGCGGCTGCAAAAACTATTATTTCGATCCCAAGGGGGTCGCGGTGAAGATGGGGGACCAGGTAATTGTGGAGACCGCCCAGGGTCCGGAGTTCGCCACCTGTACGGAGGGCAATCACGAGGTGGAGGATTCCGCCATCGTCCATCCCCTTTGCGCCATGCTGCGGATGGCCACGGAAAACGACTGCCGCGCCGTAGAGTACAACAAAAAAAGGGAGCGGGAGGCCTTCGACATCTGTGAGCGGAAAATCGCCGCCCACGGCCTGGAGATGAAGCTGGTAAACGTCTCCGCCAGTTTTGACGGAAACAAGATCATCTTTTACTTCACCGCCGACGGGCGGGTGGATTTCCGGGAGCTGGTGCGGGATCTGGCCTCCGTGTTCCGCGCCCGCATCGAGCTGCGGCAGATCGGCGTGCGGGACGAGGCCAAGATGATCGGAGGACTGGGGATCTGCGGGCGGCCCTTCTGCTGTTCCCAGTTTTTGGACGGTTTTCTGCCTGTCTCCATCAAAATGGCCAAAACCCAGAATCTGAGCCTGAATCCCACCAAGATCTCCGGCACCTGCGGACGGCTGATGTGCTGCCTGAAATATGAGCAAAACGCCTATGAGGACGCCGCCAAACGGATGCCTAAGCCGGAGTCCTTTGTCCAGACGCCGGACGGCCCGGGCAATGTGAAAAGCATCGATCTGCTGCGGGAGACCGCAAAGGTTCTGCTGGATTCCGCCGGCCCCAACGAACCGCTGAAAACTTACCGCAGCTGTGAAATCAAGGTGCTGCGCAATGGAAAGGGCAGCCGGGACGGCATTGAGATTCCGGAGCGGCCCGCCCGCTATATGGAAGAGCGGGCAGACGAGAGCTTTGATATGCCCATCCTCTCCACCCCCTTCTATATGGACCACCCCTTGGAGGACGCTCCCATCCGGGAGAAATTCGGCCAGGAGGGCGGCGAAAACCGCTCCCGTCGGCGCCACCGGAGCGGCCGCCGCAGCCGCAGCAGCGGCGGAGGGCAGCCCCGCCCGGCGGAGGAACGGCAGGCCGATAAAAAGCCCGCCGGCGGAAATGCCGGAAAGCCCCGGGCGCCTAAGCCGCCGCAGGTAAAAGCGGAGTCCCCCGGAGAGGGCGGCGGCGAAGCCAAACGCCGCAAACCCTATCACCGTGGAGGCCGCCGCCGGGGCAAGGGCGGCGGCGGCGCGCCTCCCAAGGCGGAGTAAACCGCTTCCCGGCTCCCACGGCCCGGGACAAATTTAAAGAGCGATCCGGGAGATCCAATTCCCCGAACCAGTGTAAACAGACCGCCGTCCGCGCTGCGGGCGGCGGCTTCTTAGAAAGGAGCGCCCCATGGGAAAATTTACCGGCGTGCTGCTGGCCAGCGACTTTGACAATACCCTGCTCTACACGGAGGAGGCTCTCCGCGCCGGTGCGCCGGTGCCGCCTCTGCCGGAGCGGAACCGGGAGGCTTTGGCGTACTTCATGGCCCAAGGCGGGCGGTTTGCCGTCTCCACCGGGCGGGCGCTGGCCGCCTTTATGAAATACGCGGAGCTGGTGCCCATGAACGCTCCCGGCGTGGTGTGCAACGGCGCGGCGCTGTACGACTTTGAGACCGGGGAGTACTTAGAGACCGCCCTGCTGGATAAGACAGCCCTGGAGCGTGGACAGGCCATCCTGGACCACTTTCCGGAGGCGGCGGTAGAGGCCTACCACATCGGCAATGTGATCCACGCCGTCCATCCCAACGAATTCACCCGCCGGCACGAACACCTGACCAAAGCGGCCGTCACCGAGGCCCCCAGCCTCCTCGCCGTCCCTCTGCCCCTGGGAAAGCTTCTCTTTGAGGCGGAACACAAAACGCTGGAAAAAATCATGTCCTTTTTAAGGGAGCGGAACTGGGCCGGGGATTATGAGCTGATTTTCTCCGGACAGACGCTGCTGGAGATGACCATCAAGGGGGCCAACAAGGGAGGCATGGTCCGCCGTCTCGCGGGGCGGCTGGGGATCGCCATGGACCACGTCTACTGCGTGGGGGACGAGGCCAACGACATCTCCATGCTCACCGCCGCCCGGGAGGGCTTCGCCCCCGCCAACTGCGTCCCCGCCGTGCGGGAGTGCGGGGCCACGGTGGTGTGTGACGCCCGGGAGGGCGTGCTGGCGGACGTAGTGCAGATCCTGGACGCGCGGTATTCTTAATGCAATTTTAGCGCCTCTCTAACGTCTCCCCCGCCGCTGGAACCGGACAGATCCGGGGGAACCTACCGGGCAGGGAAGTTTCCCTTGCGTTCTCTCTTTCAGAGAAGAACTGCAACCTCAGGTTGCGGATCTTCCACACCGGGTTGCTGGTCAAATCCGGTCGGATCTGATATGCTGATCCTATCAAACCACAGGAGGGCCGTGTATGACCTTTGGGGAGAAGCTGCAAAAGCTCCGCGCCCGGGAGGGCCTGAGCCAGGACGCCCTGGCGGAGCTGCTGAATGTCAGCCGCCAGGCGGTGAGCCGCTGGGAGCGGGATGAAACCATGCCGGAGACGGAAAAAGTCATCCGCATCAGCGACTGCTTCCATGTCACCACAGATTATTTATTAAAAGACGGACCGGAGCGCTTTCCACCAACGGCCCGGTCCCTGCCGGACCCGGGGGAGGTGTGGCGGAAATACGGCTTCCTGCTGGCTTGGGCCGCAGCCCTGTGGGGGGTCACCATATGCCTCCGGATGCTCCCCATGGCTTTCATTGGATTTACATTTACCCTGGATCGCTGGCTCTTCCGCTTTTTTATGTCTATGGTCTATCTTCTCCCCGGCATTTCCGCCACCGCCGCCAGCGTTCTCTTGGCCCGCCGCTGGCAAAGGGCCGGCCGCTTTCAGAGGCAGGATCTGGGCTGGGCCATGATCCTGGGAAGCGGGCTGCTGCTGGTTCCCGTGACCCTGTTCTGGCTGCTGGGGTATCTTCTGCCGGAGAACTGGAGTCCTCCCAGCTCTCCCTATGGCATATATACCCCCGGCATTTTCATTCTGCTGACCCTGGGCCTCCTGCTGGCCCTTCTGCCGCCCCGGAAGGGCCGGGAGAAAAAAACCGAATAACCCCGCACCCCCTGCGCCCCAGCGGTTTTCCGCCGGGGTGCGGAATTTTTTTGAAAATTTCTGATTTTCCCCTTGACAAATTCAAAACTTGTGCTATTGTATTAGTTACATAATACAGACATACAGATGTACAGGAGGTTTCGAATGTTATGGCAATTTAGCGGCGACGCCCCCATCTACTCACAGCTGATCGAGCAGATCAAGGTGGGCATCGTCTCCGGCGTGTTTCCGCCGGGAGAGCGTCTGCCGTCGGTGCGGGACCTGGCCACGGAGGCCGGAGTAAATCCCAACACCATGCAGCGGGCGCTGACAGAGTTGGAGCGGGACGGACTGGTGTACAGCCAGCGGACCGCGGGGAGATTTGTGACGGAGGACAAGGCAATGATCGAAACGGCGAAGCGCGCCCTGGCGGAACGGCATATCACTGCCTTCCTGGACGCCATGACCCGCCTGGGCTACCGGCGGGAGGAGGTTATCAACATGCTGCGGCAGGAGATCACGGAGGGGGGAAACGGCGATGTCAGTCTTGCAGTGTAACAGCCTGAGCAAGCGCTACGGCAAAATCCCGGCCCTGGAGCAGGTAAGCTTTACCATCGAGCCAGGCCGGATTGTGGGGCTGCTGGGTCCCAACGGCAGCGGTAAGACCACCCTCATCAAGCTGGCCAACGGCCTGCTGACCCCCAGCGAGGGGGAGATTCTCATCTGCGGCGCCGCCCCGGGCAGGGCAACCCACGGTCTGGTGAGCTACCTGCCGGAGCGCACCTGCATCCCCACCTGGATGTCCGCCCGGCAGCTGATGGACTTCTACGGCGACTTCTATCCCGACTTCCGCCGGGACGCGGCGCAGGAGATGCTCCAGCACCTGGACATCCGGCCCGACCAGCGGGTGAAGCAGATGAGCAAGGGTACCCGGGAAAAGGTGCAGCTCATCATGGTCATGAGCCGTCAGGCAAAGCTGTATCTCCTGGATGAACCCATCGGCGGCGTGGACCCGGCCACCCGGGACTACATCCTCTCCACCATCATCAGCAACTACAACCCCGAGGCGGCGGTGATTATCTCCACCCACCTGATCTCCGACGTGGAGAAGGTGCTGGACGAGGTCATCTTCATCAACCGGGGCCAGGTGATGCTCCAGTCCTCCGTGGACGAGATCCGGGAGGAAAAGGGCATGAGTGTGGACGCGCTGTTCCGGGAGGTGTTCAAATGCTGAGGAAATTATTGAAGCACGAATTCCGTGCCACCGGGCGGATCATGCTGCCGGTGATCGGCATCCTGCTGGCCACATCCGTGGCCGCCAACCTCTCTATGCGGTATCTGCTGGATAACGACGCCTGGTTTCTCAGTATGCTGGGCATCCTGCTCCTGACCGCCTTCGGCTTTGCCATCGGCGGCGTGTTCATCGTCTCCTTTATCCTGATGATTCAGCGGTTTTATAAAAACCTCCTCCAGGACGAGGGCTATGTGATGCTGACCCTGCCGGTTTCCATCCACCAGCACATCTGGTCAAAGCTCATCGTCTCCTCGGTGTGGTTCATCGTCACCGCTCTGGCGGTGATCCTGGCCTGCTGCATCACGGCCTTTGACCTCACCGTCGTCAAAGAGATTCTCTGGGGGCTGGGGGAGCTGTTCCAGGAGCTGCGGAAGCTCCAGGCCTATTACGCCATCAACGGCACGGCCATTACCATCGAGATGGTCGTGCTGGTCTTCCTGGGGCTGGTGGCCATGTGCCTCCAGTTCTACTCCGCCCTGGCGGCGGGCCACAGCCTCCCCACCCACAAGATGGCCTGGTCTGTGGCCTGGTACTTCGGCCTCCAGTTCGCCTTCCAGATCATCGCGTTCAGCCTCATCCAGATTCTGGACCAGATCAACTTTTTCAACTGGGGAATCTTCCACCCGGAAATCCATCTGGACGCCATGGCGGGGATCCACATCGGGATGGCCATGATGATCTTCCTCACCGTGGTCCACGGCGCAATTTTCTACTGTATCACCACGTTCTTTATGAAAAAGCGTCTCAACCTGGAGTGAACTGTCCATAACACGTTCGCGGGCCGGAGGCACTTTCCGGCCCGCTGTTCTCTGCGAAGCCTGGCGGCACAATCCGTTGCCGCCGCCCTGAGTCCGGTGTTTTGATCCCTTTTGAGTTTTAATATGGAGGACACATCATGAAAAAATATACTCCCCTGCTTTTCTGCGGAATTCTGGCCATGGCTCTCCTGCTGTCCGGCTGTCTTCCGGCCGCTCTGATGCCGCAGTCCACACCTGACGGAAGACTGGAGGAGAAAATGGAGGCTTTGGAGACCTCCCTCTCCGATCTGGAAAATCTCTGGGACGGCTTGGACGACGACTGGAGCGCCAAGGGCCACTACTGGAAGATCCTGGACAGTCAGGGCGAAGAGGTATGCACCATTGACAGCGAGGAGGCCGTGCAACGGGTAGACGATTTGATCCAGGGCGACATGGAGTGGAAGCAGGCCTCCAGCGTGGAGGACGAAATTGTGCTCTATACCTACGTGTTTATGCAGCAGAAGACCCTTCTGGCGGGGCAGGACCCGGATACGGAGCGGGAGTATCAGGAGGTGCTGCGCTTCACGGTTTACGAGGGCACCGATGTGATGTCGATGACGGTTCTGGATGGCCTGGAGGGCGTGCTGCCCGTTTCCATCCTGAATTGGGAGGACCTTTTAACGATCCACGCCAAAGCCCCGGCGGAGACCGCGGAGGCCCTGCGGGACCCGGCCCAATTTACAAAGAGCGAATAAGTGACGCGCCCGCCTATACGGCGGGCGCGTTCTTTCAGAAGTCGTGCCGGTCCCCGCAGCCGATACCCAGATCCTCCAGCAGGCGGACGATGGCCTCGATCCGGTGGAAGCAGCTCTCGTCGGAGAGGGTACCGTCGGCCAGAATATCCCGAATCCTCAATAAGGCCCGTCCGCTGGCGTCGGACACCAGACAGCGGTAGAACTCCCGCTCCGTTTGATCATTCATAAAAATCACCTCACGCAGATTCTATCATATTTCCCATTTATACGCAAGTGCGTATACGCAAATGCGCATAAGCAGATACCATACCAGCGAGGTGAGTGGTATGGGTATAAAAGACGCGGTCGCAGCGCGGTTTGCAGGTATTTGCCGCCAGCGCAAAATGAAATACAATGAGCTGGCGGTGCGGTCCGGCGTCACACCCTCCACCGTGTACAGCATGATGGACCCCACCCGCAGAGATGTCTCCATCACCACAATCAAGATCCTCTGCGACGGGCTGGACATCTCTCTGGAGGAGTTTTTTGCCGGCCCGGAGTTTAAGGGGCTGGAGCAGGAGATTCAATGAAAAAGCGGAGAGGCCGAAGGCCTCTCCGCTTTTATGGATTCCCTTACTCCTCCTCGTCTGTGACGATGAGACCGTAGCCGCCGGATTTCCGCCTGTAGACGATGGACAAGCTGTCGTCGTCGCTGCTGCGGAACACAAAGAAGCTGTGGTCCAGCAGGTTCATCTGCAAAATAGCCTCTTCGGCGCTCATAGGCTTCACCGCAAAGCGCTTGGTGCGGACGATGGGAAATTCCTTCTCCTCCGTCACCTCAAAATCGTCCGCCGGGGCCGGGGGCGGGAAGCCCTCGCTCCGCAGCCGCTTGGCCAAACGGGTTTTATTTTTCAGAATCTGACGCTCGATATACCCCACTGCGGCGTCCACCGCGCCGCGCATATCCCCGTCCGGTGCCTCCGTCTGGGCACGGAGCAGCGTGCCGCCATCCCGGATGGTAACCTCCACGGCGCACAGGTGGTCCTTCTCCACGGAGAAGAGCACATGGGCGGTGGCGTTTTCGTCCCGCAGGTACCGCTCCAGCTTGGAGATCTTTTTCTCGGCATAGTCCTTGATGGAGTTGTTCAGGGAGACTTTCTTACAGGTGTAGGTATACTTCATCGAGATCGCTCCTTTCGTGTGGACGGGAGGCGCACCCTCCCTTTTGTATAGTATAACACATCTGTTGGTCTTTGGAAAGGGGTATGTGGTGAAAAAAACCAAATTCTTTTTCCTCGCCTAAATCCGCCAAAAGTAGTGCGAATTCGCCAAAAGCTCCTATTTACAAAGCTGCCCCTAAAGGTGTAAGATAATCCAGGAAGCTTTCCAATATCCCACCCGCTTGGGCCGCACGGTGCATGTCGCCGGGCGGCCCCTTTTTATCTTTTCCGTTGCCAGGGAATGCAAATTCTGCTACAATGGCTGTAATTTATTTTGAACGAGGTGTGCCGTTTTGAAAAAAGCGATTATTCAGGGTCTGGCTCTCTTGCTCTGCTGCCTGCTTTCGGCCCCTTCTGCCCGCGCCGCTGTCCGCGATCCGGAAAAGGAGCACCTGCCGGTGGACTTTTCCGACATGGAGTATACCGGCTTTGACGCCGCCGCCTTGCTGGACGCCCTGTCCGCCCTGCGGCAGACGGCTGCCTCCCCCGCCATTCAGACCGAGAATGCCGGAACCCGGGCGGAATTGGAGTCGCTGTACCGGCGGATTTTATCCGAGGTGGACCGGCTGTCCACCCAATCCGCCCTGATCGGCATCCGTTATGACGCCAATGGAGCGGATCAGGCCGCCGCAGAGGAATCCGCCGCCCTGGCTGAGCTGTCCGCTCAGGTCTTCGACAGCTGTTACTCGGCACTGCGGCTGCTGTTGGACACCCCCTACCAGGATATCATTCAGCGGGATGCCGGACCGGATGGCATAGCCTTTCTCCGGGAGTACCAGGAGTTGACGGACCGCGAGTCCCTTCTCTATCAGGAGGAGGAGCGGCTGATTCAGGCCTATGACCAGGCTATGGCCCAACCAATTCAGGTCACCGCCGGCGGCCGGATATGGACGGAGAAATCCCTCTCTGAAGACGCCTCTTTGGACGGCGAGACCTACCGGGAAATCGCCTCCCTGCTGGAACAGGCGCGAAACCGGTCCGCCGGGGAACTCTTTCTCCAGCTGGTGCGGGTGCGGACGGAGATCGCCGGGGAAAACGGCTATTCCAACTATGCCGACTACGCCTATCAGGCGCTCTACGGCCGGGACTACTCCACAGAGGACATCCAGACTGTACACCAGGCGGCCAAGCGGTACTGGGTCCCTCTGGAATCCAAGCTGATGGATGCCGGATCCTCCCGAGATCTGCGGGCCTTAGAGGTCCGGACCCGGGCCGGCGGAGACGCCATCCTGGACGCCATCCAGCCCTATATGGACCGCATCGATCCGGAGCTGGCAGAGACCTTTGCCTTTATGCGAAACTACCACCTCTATGATATCGCCCCAGGCGAGAGCAAGCTGCCCACGGGCTACACCGTCTCCCTCCCCGCCTACGGTACCGCCTTTATCTTTGACAGTCCCTACGGAGACTACCAGGACTACAGCACACTTATCCACGAATTCGGCCACTTCAACGAGGCCTTTCACAGCACGGAACACGACCTGTGGTCTCAGTTTCATATCGACGTGGGGGAAATCCACTCCCAGGGACTGGAGGTTCTCTTCACGTCCTGCGCCAGAGACCTCTTTGGTTCGGAGGGGGGCCGGGCCTTCTGCTGGGTCACTGTCTCCAATATGGTCAGCTCCGTACTGGAGGGCTGCATGTATGATGAATTCCAGACAGCGGTCTACAGCGATCCGGACAAAAGTCTGGAGGAGGTCAACCGCCTTTTTAAGGACATCTCAGAGGAATACGGCTACTCATACGGTCCGGATGAGGAGGAGAGCTATTTTTGGGTAGATGTCGCCCACAACTTTCAAAGCCCTATGTACTACATCAGCTACGCCACCTCCGCTCTGTCTGCCCTGGACCTGTGGCTGCAATCCCTGGAGGACTGGGACGGTGCGGTGGACGCCTATCTGGAGCTGTCCGCCATGGGCATGTCCAAACCCTACCGGGAGGCAGTGAAGGCCGCCGGTCTGCGGGACATCTTTCAAAAAGGCGTCATGCGGCAGCTGGCGGAGGGAACCCAGGCCGGTTTATCGGCGTACCTCTCGGGAGCGGATTACAGCTTTCAAGGCAGAGGCATTCCCTCCGCCGGTGTTCTGGCGGCAGGCGGAGGAGCGGTTGTCCTGATTGCCGCAGGCGCCCTGGCGGGGTGGAGGCGGCGGCGGACAGCGGCCCTTGCCCGGGCGGCGGAGACCCCCTGGGAGTTTCCCTAAGTCCGGCTTTCGCATATAACATAATTTGCATACAATTCTGAAGAGGTGTTAACCATGGCTTTACTGATCCGATTTTTCATCGGTTTTATTTTCGCGGTATACGGCGTCTGCTCTGTGCTGACAAGCCGTAAAAACCAGGCGGCGGGAAAGCTGCCGCTGGGCCTTGCCTGCCTATTTGCCGGTTTCATCCTGCTGGGGTATGGCGTCTACCAGATCGTCTGAGGCGGCACTCTTCTTCCGCCGTGTATGATTGCCGGCGCCGTGGCAGGCGGCGGGCAATGCCGTTTTCCGGGCTGAGAGGGCGCTTTCGCCAGTTTCGGAAATTCCCCTTCGGCAGGGTGGCTAAAACAAGAGCGGGCAAGGGACCCCGGGGATGGCGTACCCATCCCCGGGGTCCCTTTGTTTCATCTCACAAAAAACCGCCAGGAGGTGCTCTCCCGGTACTCCTCCCCAGCCCGCAGCACGGGAGTGGGGAACTCCGGATGGTTCACGGCATCCGGGAAGTGCTGGGTCTCCAGACACAGTCCGCAGGCTCTGCCGTACTGGGTTCCGCCCTTTCCGGTGCGGTCCGTCAGGAATCCGGCGGTGTAGAACTGCATCCCCTCCAAGGTGGTGTTCACCTCCAGCGCGATGCCCGTGGCGGGGCAGTACACCTCCGCCGCCGGTTCCCCCCCGCCGTCCAAAACAAAGTTGTGGTCATAGCCGCGGGTGCCCGCCAGGGCGGGATGTTCCAACCGCTCCGCCAGCAGCGCTTCCTGCCGCAGGTCCAGGGGCGTACCCTCCACAGAGGTGATCTCCCCGGTGGGCACGTTGCCCGCCCCGCTGGGGGTATAGCGCCCGGCCCGGAGAATCACCCGGTGGTCCGCCACAGACCTCGCGGTGTGGCCCGCCAGGTTAAAATAGGTGTGGTTGCTCAGGTTCACCACCGTGTCCCGGTCGCAGAGCGCCCGGTAATCAATGTCCAGCGTGCCGTCCCGCAGCGTATAGGAGACCTCCGCATGGAGATTTCCGGGAAATCCCTCCTCCTCGTCGGGAGAGTCCAGGAAAAAGGTGACGGAATCCTCTCCCACGGCATAGTCCCACAGTTTTTTATGAAATCCCACTCCGCCGCCGTGAAGGGTATTTGTCCCCTCGTTGGCAGTGAGGCGGTATTCTCTGCCGCCGATGAAAAACCGCGCCCCGCCAATGCGGTTGGCACACCGGCCCAAAGTGCCGCCCAGCGCGGAGTTCCAATCCCGGTACTCCCTTGGGGTATCGTAGCCCAGGCAGACATCTGTCGGACGGCCGTCCCGGTCCGGCACCCAGATGGCCCGAACCGCCGCGCCAACCGGAATCAGCTCCACCGATACCGCACCGCCGGACAGCGTCAGTATGGGAATCTCTTTTTCATCTAAGAACCCAAAGGGTCTTTGGCTCACCATGTTATGCTCCTCCCTTTTATCCCACTGCCTCAATAAACCGCAGGAAGGCTTCGCGTCCCTCCGGGGTACACTTGTAAACGCCCGCGTGCTCCAGCACCTGCGCAAAGACCTTGCCCACTTCTCTCTCCAGAAGATCCATGGCGTTCTCCGAAGTAAAGGTATACTGTTTTTGCAGCTCCTCCGCCCAATCGGCGTGCTTTTCCAGCGCATTGTCGCTCCGAATATCCCGGCCCTGGACCAATGCCTCCGCCAGAAGCGCCAGCTCGCCCTTCAGCCTGGCGGGCAGCACCGCCAGGCCCATGACCTCGATCAGGCCAATGTTCTCCTTTTTGATATGGTGCAGCTCCTGGTGCGGGTGGTATACCCCCAGAGGATACTCCGCTGTGGTGATGTTATTCCGCAGCACCAGGTCCAGCTCGAATTTTCCCTCCCGCATCCGGGCGATGGGGGTAATCGTGTTGTGCGGCTCCCCCTCCGTCTCGGCGTAAATAAAGGCCGTCTCATCGGTATAGCCCCGCCAGGCGGAAAGGATCCTGTCCGCCAGCTCCACCAGCCGGTCCCCGCCGCCGCAGCGCAGGCGGATCACCGACATCGGCCAGCGGACAATGCCGGCCTCCACATCCTCAAATCCCCGGAAAGTGACCTCCCGCTCAATGGGGGCCTTTTCCATGGCAAAGGTGTACCGCCCGCCTTGGAAATGATCGTGGCTCAAGATAGAGCCGCCCACAATGGGCAGATCCGCGTTGCTGCCCACAAAGTAGTGGGGGAACTGCCGGATAAAGTCCAGCTGTTTGCAAAACGTGGAGCGGTCGATCTTCATCGGGGTGTGCTCTCCGCTGAATACAATGCAGTGCTCATTGTAGTAGACATAGGGGGAGTACTGGAAAAACCAGTCTCTGCCGTCGATGGTGACGGGAATGATCCGGTGGTTCTGCCGGGCAGGATGGCTCATCCGTCCGGCATAGCCCTCGTTCTCCCGGCAGAGCTGGCACTTGGGATAGCCGCTCTGGGGGGCTGCCTTGGCGGCGGCGATGGCCCGGGGATCCTTCTCGGGCTTGGAAAGGTTGATGGTGATATCCAAGTCGCCGTATTCCGTGGGCGCCACCCACTTCATATCCTTTGCAATGCGGTAGCGGCGGATGTAGTCCGTGTCCTGACTAAATGTATAATACCAGTCCGTAGCCATCTGGGGAGACTGGCTGTACCTCTCCTGAAAGGTCTTGATCACCCAGGAGGGCCGGGGGGTCAGAATTCCCATCATCCCAGTGTCAAACAGGTCCCGGCTGGTGATGTCCTCCTGAATCATCCCCCGCTTTACGGCAAGATCCGTCAGCAGTCCCAAGAGCATCTCCAGGGAGATCTCCGGCATCCGCTCCGCCGGTTCCTCATACTCCTCCAGTCCCATGGCGGCAAGCAGCGCGTTGATGGCCCAGGTCCGGTCCGCCTCTTCAATCAGTCCTTTGGCAATTCCGTAATCCGCCAGCCCGGCAATCTGGGCGGAGTAAACATTGGCGTCAATCATGGCCTTCCGCTCCTTTCAAACGGTTCTGTCCAGCCGGATACCGCCCACCGGGCGGACTGTCACGGTGTGGCAGCTTCCCGTGCCCAAAACGGCCTCAATTCCGGCCCTGAATTTCTCCAGCATCTCCAGGGGCACGAAGGCCTGGGCCGTCCCGGCAAAGCCGCCGCCGTGGATACGGACGGCGCCCCGCCCCTCCAGCAGACGCTCCGCCAAGGCAATGGCCACCATCATCTCCTGGTGTCCCACCGCTCCGGTGGGCACAATGTTCTGGAGGTACATGGCGGAGGATCTGCCCGACTCCCTCACCAGACGGAGAAACTCCGCAAAGTCCCCGCAGCGCAGGGCCTGCGCCTCTGCCGCAGCCCTGCGGTTCTCCCCGTAGACATGGAAGGCCCGCAGAACCCCCCGGTCTCCGGCGGCCTTCCGCACACAGGCAAGATCCGCTAAAAAGTCCTCCTCCGGTACCTC
Organism: uncultured Oscillibacter sp.; assembly: GCA_910588005.1. GTDB lineage: Bacteria > Bacillota > Clostridia > Oscillospirales > Oscillospiraceae > Oscillibacter. Next base: position 56,751 of record CAJUQM010000009.1, on the reverse strand, counting down.
CCGCAGCACCTCTTTGCCAAAACAGGCGCACACCGCTCTCAGCTCCTCCGTAACGGCGGCATACTCTCCCGTCAGGTCCGCATGGTCCGCGCCGGAGTCCAGAATACACATGGCATAGCCGCTGGCCGCCAGATCCAGCGCGATCTGCTCCACTTTTGGATGGGCGGTGTCGGCAAAATCAATGGCCACTACGCCGCCCACGGAGGAGGCGGTCTGATCCATCAGGCCGCAGGGCTTGCCGAAAAACACATTCTCCGCATACTGCCCGATCTGGGCAATTTCCACGGCGGAACACCGGTCCTCCCAAAACAGGCTGTTTAGGATCGTGCCGACCAGCACCTCAAAAGCGGCGGAGGAACTCAGTCCGCTGCCGCCGGGGACAGAGGATTTCATATAGGCGTCCAGCCCCGCCCCTTTTAAGGGGCAGCCCAGCTCCGCCATTCGGGCGGCAACTCCCCGGACCAGGGCGGCGGTGGTGTTTTCCTCAGAAGGCCTGGGACTCAGCTCCGCCATGTCCACGGTAACCAGCGGGTATCCCTCGGACTGAACGCGGATCACGCCGCTCTCGTTGGGAGCCACGGCGGCCAAAATATCCAAGTCCACTCCAGCCGCCAGGACCTGGCCGTGTTGGTGGTCCGTATGGTTTCCCCCCAGCTCCGTCCGTCCCGGGGCGCTGAACAGCGCCTGCGCCTCGCCCCCAAAGGCCCCGGCAAATCCCTCCAGCACACCGGCGCACCGTGTCCGCGCCCTCTCCAGGTGCGGTGCGCCATAGAGCTTTCGCAGGATCTCATCCAGGCCGCCCTGCCGCAGTCTCGCTTCCAAAGTCTGTCCTCCCATAGAAATCTCTCCCTTTCTTTGTCCAATCTTTTCTCCGGTCTTAACACAACAGTCTGATTTGAATTACGGCTCCTCCGGCAGGAATTCCTCCAGGTTCTGCCTTGTGACCGCTATATGCTCCAGCCAAATATATTTGCCGTTCTCCAAAAGATTCGTGTCCTCCGGGTCCTGGCCCAAGGCCAGGGCGCAGCTGAGATTCAGAATGCCCCGGGCCTGGCCGGGCGCATCATTGAAAACCGTGCCCTGCAATGTCCCCTCCTCCAGCGCCTTCAGCGCCGGAGCCGTGGCATCCACCCCCACAATAAAGGGCATCTCCTCCTTTTCCAGCCCTGCGTCCAAGCAGGCGTCGATGGCCCCAAGGGCCATGTCGTCGTTGTTGGCAAACACCACCTCGATGGCGTCCCCAAGCTCTTCCAGCCACCGCTGCATCCGCAGCCGGGCGGGTCCCCGCTGCCAGTCGGCGGCGTGGTTGGACAACTTCTCCATCGGTACTCCGGCGGCAGTCAGCGTACGGACGCTGTGCTCCGTGCGCAGCAGCGCGTCCTGATGGCCCGGCTCTCCCTCCAGCATCACATACTGCAAAATGCCGTCTCCGCTGCGGTCCAGGGCCGACGGTTCCGCACGCCAGGCGTCCAGCACCAGCCCGCCCTCGATCCGGCCCGCCTCATCCGCCCGGGTCCCCACATAGTAGGCATACTCCCAGCGGTTCAGGTCCTCCTCTACCGGTTCCCGGTTGAAAAACACCACCGGCACCCCCGCGGCCTGGGCCTTGTCAATGATCACCGCCGCCGCCGTCCGATCCACAATGTTGACGCAGATCACGTCATATCCCCGGTCCAAAAACTGATCTACCTGTTCGTTTTGAACGGTCTGACTGCCCCGTCCGTCTACGACGTTCAGGTTGATCTTCACCCCCTGGACCTGTTCCTCCTCCGGCACCATCTGCTGGAGACTCTGCGCCAAGCTGGTGATGAAGGTGTCATCCTGCCGGTACAGCGCCACGCCGACGCGGATGGTGCGGTCCTCTCTCCCCCCGCAGGCGGTCAGGGCCGCGATGAGGAAAACCGCCGCCAGAGCCGCGGCATATCGTCTTTTCAGCAAAGCAGACACCCCCTACCATGTCACCGGGAACAGCAGCTTTTGATACTCCGGCTCGTACATATTCTCCCGCCGGACTGTGAAAAAGGGCAGCGGCTCCAGCGGTTCCACCGCCTCCCGGCGGGCCAGCCGCGCAGCGGTCTCCACTGCCAGATACCCGGTGGAAAAGGCGTTTTGCGCCACAGCGGAAGTAATGCGTCCCTGCTCCAATCCCGCGGCGATGGCGGCCGTAGAACCAGCCCCATACAAAAGGGGCGGATGCTCCAGGCGGGACATCACCTCCGCCGCCTGTTCCAGCTTCGACGCCTCAAAGGCAATGACCGCCCGGATCTCCCCCCGGGCCAGCGCCTCCTCCAAGGCATCCCCCGTGCCGGAGAAAAGACGGACCTCCCGTTCCTCCAGCTCCAACAGGTCCGCCGCCGCCGCCATGCGCTCACCGATGCCGCTTCCGGCGAAGGCCCCGTCTATCAGCAGCACGGTTCCCCCCAGGGGAACGCCGTTCAGCGCCGCTCTCCCCAGCGCCTCGCCCAGCGCCTGATTGTCCACGCCCACATAGCCCGCCGCCGTCTCCATATCCGTCTCCAGCGTCACCAGGGCCGCCTTGGCCGAGGCGCTCCGCGCCTCCTCCGCCAGCGCCTCCCGGTCTGTGGGGAAGAGCAAAATGGCACTGGCGCCGCTCTCCACCTCCCGGCGCAGCAGCTGCCCCTGCTCCTCACTGCTGTTGGATTGACCGGGGTATAAAAACCGCAGTTCCACATATAGATCCGCCGCGGCCTGTTCCATGCCCCGGCGGGCGTTGGCCCAAGCGGCGCCGTCCGCCTCCCGGGCGATCACGGACATCTCCAGAAGCTCCGGCCGCTGCTGCGCGCGGGCAGGATAGAGGGTCAGCATCAAAAGCAGCGCCATCAAAATTCCCAGCATCAGCAAGGGCAGCCCCCACCGGGTAAATCTTTGCTGGCTCACTGTCCTCCCCCCTTTTCCGTCCCGGCCTGCGGGTCACCCGAGGTTTCCGGCGCCGGCTCCACCGGCTCCTCTTTCCGGCAGCTCCGGCCCCGCTCCCCGTCCAACGCCGGCAGCCGGATCCGCACCACCGTACCGTCGTCCGGCTCGCTGAGAATGGTAAGTCCATACTCACGGCCAAAGGTCAGCTGAATCCGGCGGTGGACATTCCGCAATCCAATGCCGGACCCCTTGGAATCCGCCGCCATATAGGACCCGCCCTGGTCCAGCAGCCGTTCCACCACTTCCGCCGGCATTCCGGGACCGTTGTCCGCCACCTCGATGACCACGTCCTCCCTCTCCCGAAAAGCTGAAATGCGGATTTTTCCGTCGCCGTCGGCATAGTCCATGCCGTGGTAGATGGCGTTTTCCAAAATCGGCTGAACAATCAGCTTGATGGTGTAGAGTTCCTCTGCACCATCCGCCGCCGATATATCGGCGGAAAACTTGTTCTTGTACCGCATCTTCTGGATCGTCAGGTAGTGCCGGGCATGCTCCAGCTCGTCGGCAATGGTGATGATGTTGCTGCCCCGGCTCAGGGAGATGCGGAACAGCCGCGCAAGAGACGTCAGCATCACCACCGCGTCCTCCGTCCGTCCGTTCTCCGTCATCCAAATCACCGAATCCAAGGTATTGTATAGAAAATGGGGGTTGATTTGGGACTGTAGAACATCCAGTTCACTGCGGCGCTTCTGCTCCTCCTGCTGGATAATGTCGTCCATCAAATGCCGCATCGTGGACACCATGGACTGAATGGAGCGGCTCAGGTGCTCCACCTCGTAGGGACCGTTTACCGCAAGGTCTACGGTCTCCTGCCCGGCCTCCAGCTTCTTCACCGCCAAATCCAGCTTCTTCATGGGGGCGGTAATCCAGGCGGAGAGGCGCAGGTTTACGAACACCAGCAGAAAGATGGAAAATATCACCACAAAAAGGAAGAACAGCAGCAGCTGGCCGTAATCGTCCCACAGGTTTTCCGACGGCACCACACCCACCAGCTTCCAGCCGGTGTAGCCCACGGTCTTTACCGTCACCTGCCTCCGCCGGCCCTGAAAGATCTCGTCATGGCTGCCGTCGGCGTAGGCGGCGGCGGCACGGTTGTTCTCCTCCAGCAATCCCGCGTAAATCAGCTGCTGCCGGGGGTGGTAAACAATCTCCCCCGCTCCGTCCACAATGTATAAATACCCCCGGCCGGAACCCAGGTCCACGTCCTTGCAGATCTGTTCAATACCGCCATAGCTCATGTCCACCAGCAGCACGCCGCTCTCAATGGCCCCGTCCTTCGTCAGCTCCACATGACGGCTGAGGGACACCACCCAGCGGTAGCGGTAGTCCGGGTCCACAAACAGGTTCTGCACATGGGGCGTGGAAAAATGGAGGTTTTCGATCCGCTCCTGGGCGGCGGCAAACCAGCTCTCCCGCTCCGGCGACACGCTGTTTTTCAGCGCAGTCAAAGGCACGGCGGCAATCAGGTCTCCGCTGTCGGCAAACACGGCGATGGACACCAGGGACTCCCGGCTGGTGTAATACAGCAGCTCCAAATCCCGGGTCAAATCCTCCTCCGCCAAATCCGCATCTTTAATGATCTGGTAATACGCGGTGTCAGATACCCGCATCATCTCCCGCAGGCGGGCGTCCAGGTTTAGATTTACCTGGGACAGCACACGCTGGCTGTTCTCCGCCAAAAGGGCGTTGTTGGAGGCGGAGAAACGCAGAAACAGCGACAGCCCAAGGAAGACCATCCCCACTACGGCCACAGCGGTAAAAGACAGGGACAGAATCATTTGGATGCTGGCGCGGTGGTAAACGGCGTCCCAGCGCCGGCGCAGAGACGAGGACAGCCCTCTCATGGAAATCCTCCTTTCACCCCCGCCGGGGAAAAGCGGGGCAGGAAATGACGCGCATCTCTCCGCTATGGCAGGCGGAGGTAAAGCAGACGGCTTTCCGCCGTCAGTTGGCGCGGTATTTTGTGGGCGTCACGCCAAAGTGTCTTTTAAACACGTAACTAAAATAGTTGGCGTCCTCGTACCCGCACCGCCGGGCAATGAGATACGTCTTTTCCTCGCTGCCCCGCAGGGCCGCCGCCGCCGCTTCCATCCGGGTTACGGTGACATATGCCGTGAAGCTCATCCCCGTCTCCCGCTTGAAGAGCGTGGAGAAATAAGCGGGACTCAGGTGAAGGTGGTCGCACAGCCGCTCTACAGAGAGGTCGCTCTCCCCGTAGTGTTCCCGGATATAGACCTTCGCCCGCTCCACGCTCTGTCCGGCCGAATCCGTCCGCTGGCGGCGGATCAGGGTCTGAATTCGCAGGCTGCGCTCCAGGCACCACTCTCCCATGGCCGTGAAAGACGAAAAGTCCGTGGCCTGCACCGCACCGGTAAAGCCGGTGCCAAACACCTCTTCCACCTCCAGTCCCGCGCTCCGGGCCAGCCGCAGCAGGCAGGTTAAAATCTCCAGGAAAAACAAGTTGCACTGGCTGGCCGCAAGCCCTGAGCGGCGGACCTTTTCCGTCAGGCGTCCCACCGCCGTTCGGACCTCCGCCTCCCCGCCCAGTTTCACTGCCCCGGCCAGCTCCCGCTCATCATTTTCGTCAAAGCTGATCCGTTCTCCCGCGTCCGGCTCCAGGTCCCCAATATAGATGGCCCGCCCGGCGCCTACCAGCCCCCGGTAATCCAAAGCGCCCCGGGCACCCTCCGCCGACTGCGGCAACCCCTCCAGTCCCGCGCAGGGCGCGCCCACGCCCATGGTCAGCGTCAGCCCCAAATAGCTCTCCGCCAGGGCGCAGACCCGGTTCAGCGCCTCGATAAAGGCATAGACGGAACCACTGCCCTGAGACGCCGCCAGCACCGCCGCCGCGTCGCCATACAGAAAGGTCCGGCAGTTCCAGCCCTCCAGAGCCAAATTCTCCTCCAACAGCTGCCGGACCGACAGCGCCGCCAGCTCCCGTCTGTCCGCCGCGCCGTCAATGTGGGCCAGGGCGGCCGCCCATGTCTTGCCGGTAAAATCCAGCTCCAGCCTGGCCGCCCGCTCCGCCGCCTGCTCCGGCGGCACACGTCCCTCCAACAGGTGGGTATAAAACAGCTCCCGCAGCACCGGCAGGCTCTCCTCGTAACGGCGGCGGAAGGCCTCCGTACTCTGCCGCTCTGTGCGCTCCGTGTCCAGCTGCTCCTTGAGCCGCTGGAGTACGCCGGAAAGTTCCGCCGCGCTGATGGGTTTTAAGATATACTCAAATACATTCATTCGAATGGCCTGCTTGGCATACTCAAACTCGTCAAACCCGGAAAACACCACAAACTTAGAGGCCGGGAGGCGTCCGCTGAGAATCCGGCAGAGTTCCAGTCCGTCCATAAACGGCATTTTAATGTCTGTCAGCACCACATCCGGCTCCAGGGCCTCCGCCAGTTCCAAAGCCTCCTGTCCGTTCTCCGCCTCCCCCACCAGGACGAAGCCCAGTTCGGCCCAGTTCATTTTCCGGCTGATGCCCACCCGGATATCCTCCTCGTCGTCTACCAGCAATACCCGGTATTCCTCCACAAAAGCACACCTCCTCCATCAGGTTCGATTATAATACATTCTGCCCCGTTTGAAAATAGGGGCCGGCGCAATTACGCCGGCCCCTTCCATTTTTTTCTATCTTTCTTTTTATTTTTTGGCCAAATACTTGCGCAGGTCAAGGGCCACGGCGATGATGATGACCAGGCCCTGGGCGATAAAGGTATAGGCGGGGTCGAAACGGAGGAACTGGAGGCAGATCTTCAAAACCTCAAACACCAGCACGCCGATGAGGATGCCGGAGATCTTGCCCACGCCGCCGTTGACGGAGACGCCGCCGATGGTGCAGGCCGCAATGGCCTCCAGCTCATAGCCGGTACCGGTGGCGGTAGACGCGCCGCCGGCCTTGGAGCCAATGAGGAAGCCGGCCAGGGCGTACATCACAGAGGCCAGAATATAGATGCGGATCAGGGATGCGGAGACGTTCACACCGGCAACCTGGGCCGCGTTTTCATTGCCGCCGATGGCGTACATATACTTGCCGTGGCGGGTCTTGTTATACAAAAACCACATAAACAGGCCCACCAATAGAGCGGGGAGCAGCAGATAGGGGAAGAGGCGGCTGTAAAGGCCAAGGTACTTGCTGAAGAAGTTGCCGCTGGCCAGGGCGCGGTAGCTCTCTTTAAAGCCGCCGATGGGCTGGTTGCCAGTGATAACCTGGCAGGCGCCGTACACCAGAGTCTGCATGCCCAGGGTGGCGATAAAGGGGGGGACCTTTAAAAAGGCGATGACACTGCCGTTGACCGCGCCGATGCAGGCCATGATGGCTACGGTGATCAGCAGGGCGAAGGTCCAGTGCATATCGGGCATCCAGTCAAACACCCGGGCACTGTAATCCAGGGTCTGCTGCATCATGGCGGCAAAGCACGCCGCCAGACCCACCTGACGGCCAGCGGACAGGTCCGTGCCCTTGGTAATCAGGCATCCGGACACGCCGCAGGCAATGATAAAGCGGGGTGCCACATTGGAAATCAGATTGCCCACATTATCCCGGCTCATAAAGTTTTGGCTGTTGGCCCAGGTAATCAGCGCCAGCAGGATAATCAGGAAAATAATCGCGTGATCGGAAATGAATTTTAGGACGCTCTTCCCGTTCAGCGCCTTCGTTTTAGTTTCTCCCATCGTCGTTTCTCTCCTTTTTACTCAAACTGCGTGGCCAGAGCCATGATGTTCTCCTGGTTGGCCTCCGCCCCGTCAATAAAGCCTGTGACCCGGCCGTCGCACATAACCATAATCCGGTCGGACATGCCGATCAGTTCGCTCATCTCAGAGGAGATCATGATAACGCTCTTGCCCTGTTTGGCAAGCTCCGCAATGATGCAGTAGATCTCATATTTCGCGCCCACGTCGATGCCCCGGGTAGGCTCATCCAAAATGAACACATCCGGATCGTTGGCAAGCCAGCGGCTGATCAGCACCTTTTGCTGGTTGCCGCCGGAGAGGGACTGAATCTGCGTCTTGGAGGAAGGCGTCTTGATGGAGAGCTTCGCCACATTGTCCTGGACCAGGTGCTCGATCTTCCTGTCGTCCAGCATAATGCCGCCGACGAGGTACTGGTTCAGCGAGGCAATGGACACGTTGTCCGCAATGGACAGCACCCCCAGAATGCCAGTGGCGCGGCGGTCCTCCGTCAGCATGGCGATGCCGCTGTTGATGGCGGCCTTTGGCTGGTCGATCTTCAGCTCCTTGCCCTTATAGGTAATCCTGCCCGCGGTGTGGCACCGCAGGCCGAAAATTCCCTCCATCAGCTCGGTGCGCTGGGCACCCACCAGGCCGGCCACCCCCAGGATTTCGCCCTTGCGCACCTGGAACGTGGCGTGGCGGAAGCTCTTGGGGTTGATGGAGGTAAAATCCTCCACCTCAAAGACCACCTCACCGGGGACATTCTCCCGCTTGGGAAAGAGGTTGCTCAGCTCCCGGCCCACCATCTTGGTGATGATAAAATCGGTGGTGAGGCCCTTGGCCTCCCAAGTGCCGATATACTGGCCGTCCCGCATGATGGTGACCTCGTCGCTGATGCGGAGGATCTCATCCATCTTGTGGGAGATGTAGACAATGGAAACCCCCTTTTCCCGCAGCTCACCCACAATGGTAAAGAGTGCCTCCACCTCGGCGGCGGTAAGGGACGATGTGGGTTCGTCCAAAATAAGCACCTTGCAGTCGGCGGAAACGGCCTTGGCGATCTCCACCAGCTGCATCTGGGAGACGCTGAGGCTGCCCAGCTTGGCCCTGGGGTCAAAGTTCAGGTGAACCTCCTTCAGCACCTTGGCGGCATCCTCGTACATCTTCTCATGGTTGACGGTGACGATGGGTCCCAGGCGCTTGGTGGGATAGCGGCCCACATAGATATTCTCGCCGATGCTCCGCTCCGGGATAGGCTGGAGTTCCTGGTGCACCATGGCGATCCCCCGGTTCAGCGCGTCCAGAGGACCCTTGATCTGGACCTTCTCCCCCTCGTAGATCACCTCGCCCTCATCCATGTGGTAGATTCCGAACATGCACTTCATCAGCGTGGACTTGCCCGCGCCGTTCTCCCCCATCAGGGCATGGACGGAACCGGGGCGGAGCTTAAGCTGGGCGTGATCCAGAGCCTTGACGCCGGGGAAGGTCTTCACCACGTCGCGCATTTCCAAACGATACTCTGACAATTTACTGTTCCCCCCTTGGTAGTTGTGTCCCTTTCCATAACCGGCGGCAGACGGCCTCCCCTCCGCCGCCAGCTATGGAAAAGGGGTGCGTGCGCCTATGCACACGCACCCCGGAATGGCTTTCCTGTTATTCGGCTCTGAATAATCAGCTCATGAAGTCGCCGACGTTCTCGGGAGTGACCTTCACGTAGTCAACATACACGCTCTGATTGCCGGAGGAGAAGGTGGCGCCGCCCAGCAGGGCTTCCATCTGCTCCACAGCGGCGGTGGCCTGGCCGACAGCGTCGTTGAGCACGGTTCCGGTCATGTTGCCGTTGCTGACCTCGTTCAGCGCGGCGTCCAGAGCGTCGACGCCTACCAGATAGATGTCCTCATTGACCTTGCGGCCGGCAGCCTGGATGGACTGCAGGGCGCCGATGGCCATATCGTCGTTGTTGCAGAAGACAACCTCAACCTGATCGCCGAACTGGGCCAGGTCGTTGGCCACGATCTCCTGGCCGCGCTCACGCATCCAGTCGCCGCGGGTGAGGTTCAGCTCCTCAACCTCCATGCCGGCGTCAACCAGGGCCTTGACGGAGAACTCGGTGCGGTACTGGGCGTCCACGTTCTCGGGGTCGCCCTGAACCATGATGTAGGAGACCTTGCCGTCGCCGTTGATGTCGCCCTTGTTGGGAGTGTCGAGAATCAGCTCGCCCTGCATGGTGCCGGACTGGCGGGCATCGCAGCCCACATAGACCAGCTTGTCATAGACGGCCATCTGCTCAGGGGTGGGTTCACGGTTGATGAGCACGGTGGGGATGCCGGCAGCCTGCACGGTGGCAATGATCTGGTCGGCGGCGGAGGTCATCACGGGGTTGATGATCAGCGCGTCCACACCCTGGGTGATAAAGGTGTTGATCTGCTCGTTCTGCTTGGCCTGGTCGTTGGCGCCGTCCACGGTGGTGACCTTATAGCCCTTGCCTTCCAGAATCTCCTGCAGGGCGTTCCGGTAGGTGGTCATGAACGCGTCGGTAAACTGATAGATGCAGACACCGATGGTGCCACCGGCCTCGGGGGCGTCGGGCGTGGTCTCAGCGGGAGCGGCGGGTTCGTTCTGCGCGGGGGTATCGGCGGGAGCGTCCTGTTTGCCGCCGCAGCCGGCCAGAACGGACAGCATCATCACGGCGCACAGGGCAAGAGCAAAAATCTTCTTCATCGTTGTTCCTCCTAGTTGATTTTGGGGTTTGGCAGAGGGAGTGTTCCCAAAGCGGTTTCTATTTTATCGGCTGCGGGAGGAAAAGACGATAGAAAAATCTTTTGTCTTGTATGAAAAAACTTTGCTCTTTTTTCGCCGTGCGCAATTTTCCCGAAAGCCCGGGCCATGTGCCGGCCACTCAGAGACGTAAGGAGGGCCGCCGGCGTTGCCGGCGGCCCTCCTCTCAGGGCGTCTCTCCCTGCCGCTCCAGAATCTCCCGAATCTGCTCCACCTGCTCCTCCGTCAGGTCCGCCTGTCCGCCGCCGAAGCGGGCATAGCCCTCTGTCAGATTGACGCCGTAGCCCGTGCCGAACTCCGTGTCCACGCTGTACTCCGGCAGACACCGGCAGACGTTCCCGCTGTAATCCAGATACAGCAGCAGGTCCGTCAGGGCCACGGAGTCCTCCCCCCAGAAGGACGCCTCCCAGGGCGCATCCCACACCCGCTCCTCCCGGGAGACCGTGGTGACGGTGTTGCCGCAGTAACCTGCCGCCTCATGCTCTGTCACATTGTCCCCCTGAAACGGCCGGTGGACACAGGGCGCCTCCTCCGGCGCCGCCGCGGTCTCCTCCGGGACGGGGACGGCTGGTTCCGCGGGCATGGGGTTCCCGCCGCAGGCGGCCGGCAGCACCAGCAGAAGCAGTGTCAAGATCAGCCGGCCGGACTTTTGCCATTTCATCTCAGATCTCCTCCTTCCTTGCCCTGATAGTAGGAATTCCCCGGCAAAAAGTTTCGCCGCTTGCGCTTTTGCGGAAAATCTGTTATACTATTGAAAAACCATCGTGTCAATTCCCCTGTGGGGACAAAATTCAAACGGAAGAAAGAACAGCATCTATATGAAAATGATTTTTTTAGTGGACGGTGACAATAACATCGGCACAGGGCTGAAGGGGATCGAAATGCTCTCCGCGCAAGACACCGTCCTAATCTTTTATCAAAAAGAGGGGCTGGCCCTCAGCAAAATCCAGAAATTGTGCGCCGGCACCGGCGCGGATGTGCAGTATGTCGAGAGCGTCCGGGGCGGAAAAAACTCCATCGACTTTCAGATCATCACGGAACTGGGGGTGCTGGTGGGCCGCCAGGCGGCGGATTACGCCTATGTCATCAGCCAGGACAAGGGCTATGCCGCCTCTATCGACGCTCTGCGAACCCGGTATGCCGACGCCTTCCAGGAGGTGGCCCTGCGTCCCTCCATTGAGGACTGTTTTCACCTGCCCTTTATCTTGAAGGCCGCCGGCCGCCAAGAGCTGAGCAATGCGTTGGTAAAGGAGTACGGCACGGCCCAGGGCGGTGCGCTGTACAGTCATCTCAAGCAGATCTTCCAGGGTCCGGAGGAACCGGCCGAGGAGGAACGGCCCAAGGCCGTCCGAACCCGCCGGGGCGGCCGGCGGAGAAAAGCGGAGTCCTCTCCGCAGTCCCCCGCCGAATAGACAAGTCAAAAAGCGCGCGTCCCGGGGAAATCCTCCGGGACGCGCGTTTTTTCAATTCAGCGGGGTTCCGGCGGGCGCAATCCCGCCGGACGGGCCGGGGCTTTCCCCTCTCTCCATGCAAGGGAATCCCCTCAAAACTCCGGCAGCTGTGCCACCACGGCGGCGCAGCGGGGGCACAGGGCGGGGTGCGCGGCGTCAGCGCCTACGGCGGCAGACTGCTTCCAGCACCGCTGGCACTTGGCTCCCCCGGCGGATTCCACGGTCACAGACAGGGCCGCGCCGGTCTCCGCCTCCGCCTGGGAGACGATCAGCAGGTCCGCCAGGGCGGCGGCATCCATCTCCGCCAGGAAGGCGTCCTCCGCCGGAACGGTGAGCTTCACCTTGGCCTCCAGGCTCTTGCCGATGCGCTTTTCCGCCCGGGCGGTCTCCAGGGCGCCGTTTACCGTGTCCCGGATGGCGATGATCCGCTCCCAGCGGGCCATGGCAGCCTCCTCCAAGGCGTAATCCGCGAAGGGTTTGTTCATCTCGTTGAAGAGGACGTTGCGTCCATCGTCGCCGCCGCGGTGAGGCATGGCCTGCCAGATCTCGTCGGCTGTAAAGCAGAGGATGGGGGCCATAATCTTCGTCATGGTGTCCAGAATCAGGAACAGGGCGGTTTGGGCACTGCGGCGGGAGAGGCCCGCCGTCTCGTCGCAGTACAGCCGGTCCTTGATGATGTCCAGATAGAAGTTGCTCATCTCCACCACGCAGAAGTCGTTGACCGCGTGGGTCACCGTGAGGAACTCATACTCGTCGTAACCCTTGAAGCACTTCTCCGCCAGGGCGTTCAGCCGGGTGACGGCCCAGCGGTCCAGCTCCAGCATCTCCGAGGGACCCACCAGGCTGTCGGGGTCAAAGCCCGCCAGATTCCCCAGGCAGTACCGGGCGGTGTTGCGGAATTTCAGATAGTTCTGGGAGAGCTGCTTGAAAATCTCGTGGGAGCAGCGGACGTCGGCGTGGTAGTCCGTGTTCGCCGCCCAGAGGCGGAGAATGTCCGCGCCGTACTGGTCGATGATCTCGGCGGGGTCCATGCCGTTTCCGGCGGATTTGTGCATGGCCTTGCCCTCGCCGTCCACGGTCCAGCCGTGGGTGACGCACTCCTTAAAGGGAGCTCCCTTGCCCAGCGCGCCCACGGCGGTGAGCAGGGAGGACTGGAACCACCCGCGGTACTGGTCCAGGCCCTCCATATAGACGGTGGCGGGCCAGAAGCCCTGGTCCTTCTGCATGGAGGCGAAGTGGGTGGAGCCGGAGTCGAACCAGCCGTCCAGGGTGTCCTCCTCCTTGTCAAAGCCGGATTTTCCGCCGCAGTGGGGGCAGGTGAAGCCGGCGGGCAGGATCTCCGCCGCGTCCTTTTCGAACCAGGCGTTGGAACCCTCCGCCGCGAACAGGGCAGAGATGGCGGCGATGGTCTCGTCGGTGACCACGGGCTTGCCGCAGTCCCTGCAGTACACCACGGGAATGGGCAGGCCCCAGCGGCGCTGGCGGGAGATGCACCAGTCGGTGCGCTCCCGGATCATGGACTTCATCCGGTCGATGCCCCACTTGGGCACCCAGCGGACCTCGTCGGCGGCGGCACAGGCCTCGTCCTTGAAGGACTCCACGGAGCAGAACCACTGGGGGGTGGCCCGGAAGATGATGGGGTGCTTGCAGCGCCAGCAGTGGGGGTAGCTGTGGACGATGTCCTCACTGGCAAACAGCATCCCGCTCTCCTTCATGTCCCCCAGGATCACGGGGTTGCTCTCATCGGTGCTCATGCCGGCGTACTTTCCGGCGTAATCGGTGTGCCTGCCCTGGTCATCCACCGGCACCACCATGTCCATGCCGTAGCGGCGGCAGGTCTGGTAGTCATCGGCGCCGAAGCCCGGGGCAGTGTGGACGCAGCCGGTGCCGCTGTCCATGGTGACGTAGTCCGCCAGCACCAGGCGGGAGGTCTTGGGCAGGAAGGGATGGTCTGCCAGCATATTCTCAAAGAAGCTGCCGGGGTGGGTCTCCACGATCTCCCAGCTGTCGAAGCCGCCCAGGCCCATGACTTTCTCCACCAGGGCCTCGGCCATGATATAGTGCTCTCCGTTGGAGGCCTTCACCACGGCGTAGCTCTCAGAGGGATGCAGGGCGATGGCCAGGTTCCCCGGCAGGGTCCAGATTGTCGTGGTCCAGATGACGAAGAAAAGCCTGCTCTTGTCGTAGGCATCCAGCTTCCCCTGGCCGTCGTGCATGGGGAACTTCACGTAGACGGTGGTGCAGGGGTCGTCCTGGTACTCGATCTCCGCCTCCGCCAGGGCGGTCTCGTCGTGGGGGCACCAGTACACGGGCTTGAGTCCCTTGTAGATATACCCCTTCTTGTACATCTCGCCGAAGACCTTCACCTCCTCGGCCTCAAAGCCGGGGTCCATGGTGAGGTAGGGGTGCTCCCAGTCCCCCACGACGCCGATGCGCTTAAAGGCGTCCATCTGGACCCCCACATAGTGCTGGGCGAACTCATGGCAGGCGGAGCGGAACTCCGGCACGCTCATGGCCTTGCGGTTGAGCTTGTTCTGCTTGATGATGGCGGACTCGATGGGCATGCCGTGGTTGTCCCAGCCGGGGATATAGGGGGTGTAGTATCCCCGCATGGCGTAGGACCGGGTGATAATGTCCTTGATGGCCTTGTTCATGGCGGTGCCCATGTGAATGCCGCCGTTGGAGAAAGGAGGGCCGTCGTGGAGGCTGAAGAGGGGCTTGCCCTCATTTTTCTTGAGAAGCTCGTGGTAGACATCCGCCTCCTCCCAGCGCTTCAGCATCTCCGGCTCCCGCTTGGGCAGGCCCGCCCGCATGGGGAAATCGGTCTTTGGCAGATTGATGGTCTTGTTGTAGTCCATTTTTGTGTTCCTCCTGTTATGACAAGTGTTTATTTTTTGTTTTCAAAAGAAAATAGTATGGTGCCACAGTTCCGGCAAATCGCACCGGAGTACTGGGGAAGTGCGGAGAGGGCTTTTGACGAAAAAGCGGACTTGGTGTGGTCTCCGACGGGACGCAGACGCACGGCGCCTTTTGGCCGTTGGAAATTTTTCAATTTTTCCTGTTCGGGTGTCCAAAACAGATAGCCGCGAGGGGAATACATGGTTCCCGGCTCCATTTCTTTTCCGCAGTTTGGACAGTTCATCGGGTCCTCCTCACAGAGTATGCTCCACGCTCCACTCCTCCCGGTCACCGAAGGCGCGCTCCGCGCCGTCCACCTTCCACTCTCCCTCAAACGGCCGCAGGATAAAGCGGTAGCGGTAACCGTAGGAGACGGGGTTTTGGGTAGACACCACGGCCTTCTTGGCGGACTTCATGGTAAAATAGGCCTCCGGTTCCGGGGAGCCGAAGAGATAGTCGTATTTGGCAGGCTTGCCGAAGCTTCCGGCAGCGCCCCTTTTCAGCAGCTTTTCCGTGCAGCGGGGCGCAACCAGTTCCAGATAGCGGCGGCGGTACTCCTTCCACAGCGATTCCTCCTCCGGGGCCGACTGGTGAGGAGAGATCCCCTCTGCCGCCTTTGCCTCCCGGAGTTTCAGGGAGCGGGCACAGATCTCCCGCTCCAGCTCGTTTCTCCGCCGCAGCAGCTCCACCAGCGGCGTCACAATCTCCTCCGCCAGGGACCGGAATTTCTCCGGGGTATCCTGTATGACGGTTTTAACTGCCTCTGGCATTAGATCATCTCCAGCTTCAAAAATTTTCCGGCGGAAAAAACAAAAACGCCCCCGTCTCTTCATAAGAGACGGAGGCGACTCCTCCGCGGTACCACTCTCACTTGCCGTCCCCCTGCCGGGGGGCAGCCCCTCACGGCCCGCCGTCACGGACCGGCAGAATAACGCCCGCCACACGTCCTTGCTTACTCGCGCCGTCTTTCAGCAGGAGGCTCCAAGGTGATTTTCACCGTTCCTTCCCCGCCGCCTCGCAGCAAACGGCGGCTCTCTGCGGGGGAACGAAAGGGCTACTCGTCCTTATCTACGCCAGATTTGTTCAATTATCCGTATCATACCACGTTTTTTCCGTTTGTCAACGGGAAAATCCCGGCGGTTTTCTCCCTGCGGATCACTGGTAGCGGTACCGCTGTTTGGTGTACTGGTCAATAGCCGCCTGAAAATACTCCCAGCTTCGGAATTCCAGCATTTGAAACCCCAGCTCCTCATGAAAGGAAACCACCCGTTCCCCCGCGTTCACCCAGATTCTCCAGACCGTCTCCCTCTCTCCTGCCGCCAAGGCTCTCCCCCCCCCGTTTCACAGCTGCCTCTTTCATTTTATGCGATTATCGTATAAAAATCAATATGCAATTTTCGCATATCCTAAAATGGCGGCAGATGTGACAGTGGGGAGGAACACCAGATGTACCAGCGAATACGGGATATGCGGGAGGACCGGGACCTGCCACAGCGGGCGCTGGCGGAGCTGCTCCACGTCTCCCAGGCCACCTACTCCCGCTATGAGAGCGGCGGGCTGGACGTGCCCAGCTCCGCCTTGATCGCTCTGGCGCTGTTCTATGGAACCAGCATCGATTATCTGCTGGGACTCACCGATCAGCCGGCGCCTTACCGGAGATAAAAAAAGACCGGGCCGTCCCGCGGGACGCCCGGTCCTTTTTATCTACTGATATCTGTACTGTTTTCCGGTGTACTGCTCCACGCAGCTGAGAAACAGCTCTCTGCTGCGGAATTCCATCAGCTGACAGCCCTCCTCCTCGTGGAAAGATACAATGCGCCGGTGATTATCCACCCATACGCGCCACAGGTTTTCAGCGTTTCTTGTTTGCTCCATGTTCAGAAGGCTCCCTTCTCAAAATTCCACACAGTCCTCCGTGATCCGAGCCGCTATCGTGTTTATCTATTATATAAGACGAAAAAGGAGGGCGTTTTGTTTCACTTTTCCAAAATTTTTTAAGAGGCTTCCTCCAGCGTCTCCAGGGCTGCCCCTATGTCCTCCAAAAAAGCCTCCCACGCCTCCGGGTTTTCCACATAATATAGAGGACAAAGCTTTCCCGTCACGTCGTAGTGCCGGATCACATCCCTCTCCGGGTTCAGCCGGAACTCATGGCACAGCCAGGCCGTCAGCTCCACGCAACGGTCGTAGGCCGCAGAATTGAACATCCCCGCTTCGTCCGGGTGGCACACCTCAATGGATACGGTGTCGCCGTTGCGGGTGTTGGAGGCGTAGGCGATCTCCGTCAGGGGAACGCACTGGACCACCTCCCCCTCCAATCCGATGATAAAGTGGCTGCTGGCATAGGTCTCCAGGTTCCCATCGGAGAGGGATTCAAAATAATTCCGGTTGGCCTCCGCCGAGGTGCCGGGGTTGCCCACGTAGTGGATCACCACGCCCTTGATCTTTCTCAGCGGCTCTCCGGGACGGGACCAGGGGTTCACCGTCAGGTAGTCCTTGTCTACGTACTCCGGCACCGGCAGGTCCTCCGCCGGAAGATCCCCGTCCCCCAGCAGCTTGGAGATGCCTGCGATCCCCACCGCCAGCGTCAGCGCCGCCAGCACGGCGCAGAGGATCACAAACCGGGGGTTCAGCCTTCTCTTTTTCCAGCGCTCCACGGTTCAGCCTGCGACCCCCACGACCACGGTTTCGAAGGTGGTCTCCGGATAAACCGTCTCCGCCGGGGCGGGATCTGCCGCCGCGGAGCTTCTGTACTCCTCCGGGTACAGCTCCGCCCGGGTCACCAGGTCCTCGTTTGTCACAAGGCCCAGCTCCAGCAGGCACGCGGTGGTGGCGGTCATCTCCGGCCGCACCCTGATATCAATCCAGTCTCTGGATACCAGATCCCGCTGCTGTACCTCCGCTCTGAACTCCAGGTTCAGATCCATGGCGTACGTTCCGCCGCTCCGCCTCCCCTGGGAGTCCAGCCAGTCCACCTGGCCCCAGCGGCCCGCCAGGGCGTCCCGGGTGACAGCCTCCAGAATAGCCGCCGCCTCCCGGTCGCTGAGGTCGTGGCCCTCGCTCCGCCGGTTGAGGTAGATGCTGCCGCCGGTGGGCCTGAGGCTGTCGCCGGAGGCATGGAGGCGCTTGAGGCGCATCTCCTGAGAGTTGAGGAGGTCGTTGAGCAGACCGTCATAGGTGTCGGACTGGCCCAGCCGCTCCCGGGTCAGGGGTACACGGTAGGTCCGGCACACCCTCTGGCCGCCATTGGTGATATAGGTAAAGGAGGGATATGCCCGGGTCCAGCTGACCTCCTGGTCCGCAAGGGCGGTGGGATTGGTGGGATTATCCCCGTCAAAGGCCTGAATATAGTCCCGGTCCGCGGCAATGGCCGCGTGGACCGCCCGGACCCGCTCCAAAAGCGCATCCTCCTCCCCGGGGTAAAAGGTATAGGTATTGTTGTCCACGTAAAACTCCACCGCCCGGACCTGGCTGATCTCCGGCACCCGGTCCGCCACCCGGAATACGTCCAGCCGCAGGCAGCCGCAGACAATTACAATGCCCGCCGCCACCAGGGCCAGGCCCTTCCAGCTCTTTTGGAACACCCGCAGGGTCCTGGCCAGCAGCATGGACGCGGCGTAGTATCCGATGGTCCCGGCCACAAGCATGCACACCGCCATGGGCACGGCCTTGCAGTACCCGTCGTCCCAGAACAGGCTGTAGATCAGCTGCCCTCCCAGCAGGGCCGCAAGGCCCGCCAGCCCAAACCGGAAGAAGGGCCGCATCCAGCCCACGGCCACCACCTCGCCGGCCCGCTCACTCTGGCGGCGGCGGTACAGGGTGAAGGCAAATGCCAGCAGCACGACGCCCGCCAGTGCGTACACGGCGATGATCCAGACATTCTCCACCCGGGCGGAGACCAACTCGTTTCGGATGTGCTCCCCGGCGTAATTGGTGACCTCCCGGTATTCCAGGGACGGCATTACATTCCTGACCAGGTAGACTGTGGGGGACAGGAACTCCAGCACGCCCGTATACTGAGAGGAGAGGCCAAAGATGAAACCCGCGGCAAAGCTGGACAGCAGCAGATCCAGAACAGCCTCCAGGAAGTGGAGCAGCAGATACAGCGCCGGCATGGCGAAGACATTGCCGGTGATGAAGGCCGCCAGCGTGGCGCTGGAGAAGTAAAAGAAGCTCTCCCCCAGCACCCCCAGGATGGTCACCAGCAGGCCCACCGGCTCGAAGAGTCCGAAGGCCGCCGAGATGAGAACGCACAGCGCCCCGGTAACGGCAAAGGGGATCAGCAGCATGGTAAGGCCTGAGAGGAAGTTCGTCACAAACAGCCCCTCCCGCCGGACGGGCAGGGTGTGCATCAGCCCCACGCTGCGAGCGCTGTACAGGTAGCTCCACACCGCCAGGGCGCAGAGGGCGCCGTACAGCAGGCATACAAAGGGCACCGCGGCGCACAGCGTGCTGTAATAGACTTCGGTCATATCCAGCGCCGTCTCAACACCGAGGTGGCTGTCCTGCCGCAGCAGGCGGGTCAGCATGGCTAGGGGCAGCAGGATTCCGATGAAGGTGGCCCCGCCCCACAGCGGCCAGAATCGGGTCAGGTTTTTCAGGAACAGGGTCCTGTTAAAGTACGATGTCTTTGACCGCATAGTCCGCACCTCCCAGCTCATAAATAAAGATCTCCTCCAGCGTCAGAGGCACCGCGTCCACCAGCAGGGGGCTGTACGCGGCCAGCTTTGCCGTGGCCTCCTCCGCGTTCATCCGCATAATCAGAGTGTGGATGCGGCCGGTTTTGGAGACGTGGAGCACCGGCAGGTCCTCCGGCACCTCCGTCACACCGTCCTGGAACACCACCTGGAGCTTCACCATATTGTCCTGCAGCTGGGCCAGGCTCCGCTCCAGCAGCACCCTGCCGCGGTCCATGATACCCACGTGGTCGCACACGTCCTCCAGCTCCCGCAGGTTGTGGGAGGAGACCAGCACCGTGGTGCCCCGCTGGCTCACGTCCCCCATCACCAAGGACCACACCTGCCGCCGCATCACCGGGTCCAGGCCGTCCACCGGCTCATCCAGAACCAGATAGTCCGGCATGCAGCTCAAAACCAGCCAAAAGGCCGCCTGCTTCTGCATACCCTTGGAGAGGCGGCGGATCGCCCGCCTCTCGTCGATGGCGAAGACCTCTTTCAGCCTCTCATACCGCTCCATGGAGAAGCCGGGATAGAGTCCCCGGTAAAAGCGGCACATGTCCCGGATGGTGGACTGGGAGAAGTAGTACCAGTCGTCCGGAATCACGCCCACCCGGGCCTTCAGGCCGGCATTCTCCCACACATCCTCGCCGCCGATGCGCACGGCGCCCGCGTCCTGGCGGTAGATGCCCGTCAGATGGCGGATCAGGGTGGACTTGCCCGCCCCGTTGGGACCCACCAATCCGTACACGCTGCCCGCCGGCACCGTGACGGAGGTGCCGTCCAGGGCGGTGAACCCGTCAAAGCGCTTGACCAGGCCGTTTACTTCAATCATCGTTTTCTCCCTCCCTCACCAATGCCAAAAGCTCCGTCTCCGGAACTCCCAGGTATTTCAGCTCCGCCAGCATCTCCCGGGCCTTTGCCAGCAGCTCCTTCCGCCGGGCCTCGTCCGCTCCGGCGCTGCCGGAGGCAAAGCTCCCCTTGCCGGGCACGGAGTAGATGTACCCCTCCCCCTCCAGCTCGTTGTATGCCCGCTGGATCGTATTGGGGTTGATGGACAGCTGGGTCGCCATCGCCCGCACGGAGGGCAGTTTCTCATCCGGCCCCATGGCGCCTGTGACGATCAGCTTCCGCAGCCCGTCCTTGATCTGCTCATAGATCGGGCGGGAGTCCCGGTAATTCAGGCTGACCATCCCCTCACCTTCCCTTCCGCGGCGGTCCGGCCGCCGCAAACTGTATTAACTGTACTAGTACACTTAGGATATCATAGCGGACCGCCGCTGTCAAGCCTCTCTTTTCGGAGGGATTTTCCAGACCCCATTGGAAAATCCCTGCAAATCGCGCATTTTCTTCTTTACAATGGGAATGATGTGTGATATATTTCGATAGGCGCGGAAGACCGCGCCTTACTGCCCCTGTGCTTTGTCCCGCGGAGCTTCACCGGCCCTGGACACAGTACTGCGGGTTACTTTGACGAAAGGTGGAAACCCAACTATGCTGCGCAAAGAACAAAAAACCGCTATTATCGACGCCAACCGCACCCACGAGACCGACACCGGCTCTCCCGAGGTTCAGATCGCCATCCTGACGGAGCGGATCAACGTGCTCACCGAGCACATGCGGGCCAATCCCCAGGACAAGCACTCCAACCGGGGCCTTTTGAAGATGGTCGGCAAGCGCCGGAGCCTGCTGGACTATCTCCAGAAGAAGGACATTGAGCGTTACCGCGCCCTCATCGCGAAACTCGGTATTCGTAAGTAATGCATTCAGGGCGGCGGCTTTCCGCCGCCCTGGTTCCATTTTTCCCCAGCCCGCGGGGGGACCGCAGCGCCATTTAGCAGTTGAAAAAGGGGCCGGAATCTCCGCGCCGGCTGTTTTTTCAAGTGCTAAACGGTCCGGCTCCTTTGCGGAAACCAAAAACAAAGGAGCAGGATCATGTCAACCATTATCACCAAGAGGCAATTCCCCAACCACCGCAAGTACGAGATGGAGCTTGCGGGCCGCCCCCTCACCCTGGAGGTGGGCAAGCTGGCCGAGCTGGCCAACGCCGCCGTCATGGTGGGCTACGGCGACACCCGGGTGCTGGTGTGCGCCACCGCCTCCGCCCGTCCCCGGGACGGCATCGACTTCTTCCCCCTGTCCGTGGACTTTGAGGAGAAGCTCTACTCCGTGGGCCGCATCCCCGGCAGCTTCAACCGCCGGGAGGGCCGCCCCGGGGAAAAGGGCGTCCTCACCAGCCGGGTCATTGACCGGCCCATCCGCCCCCTGTTCCCCCACGACTTCCGCAATGACGTTTCCATCATGGCCACGGTTATGAGCGTGGACCACGACTGCTCCCCCGAGATCTGCGGCCTCATCGGCGCTTCCGCCGCCCTGGCCATTTCCGACATCCCCTGGCACGGCCCCGTGGGCGCGGTGAAGGTGGGCCTGGTGGACGGCAAGCTGATCTTCAACCCCACCGGCGAGGAGCGGAAGGTTTCCGACCTGGACGTGACTGTGGTCTCCACCGGGGAGAAGGTGGTCATGATCGAGGCCGGGGCCAACGAGGTGGACAACGACACCATGTTCCAGGCCATTCAGATGGCCCACGAGGAAAACCAGAAGCAGGTGGCCCTCATCAACCGGATGGTCTCCGAGATCGGCAAGGAGAAGTTCGACTATCCCCACGCCGACTTCGACGGGGAGCTGTTTGAGAAAATTGTCTCCGCCACCATGGACGAGGCCAAGGCCGCCATGGATACCGACGACAAAAACGTCCGGGAGACCCGGTGGAACGCCCTCATTGAGAAGTGGCACGAGCTCTTCCTGGACGAGTACCCCGAGATGGACAAGTATCTGGACGAGATCACCTACAAGTTCCAGAAGAAGATTGTCAAGGCCTGGCTGCTGGAGGGCCACCGGGTGGACGGACGGCAGAAAAACGAGATCCGGCCCCTGGCCTCCGAGGTGGGAATCCTGCCCCGGGCCCACGGCTCCGGCCTCTTCACCCGGGGACAGACCCAGGTCCTCTCCGTGGTCACCCTGGACACCCTCTCCGCCAACCAGAAGCTGGACACCATCTGGGAGGAGACGGAAAAGCGCTATATGCACCACTACAACTTCCCCGGCTACTCCGTGGGCGAGGCCAAGCCCGCCCGCTCCCCCGGCCGCCGGGAGATCGGCCACGGCGCTCTTGCCGAGCGGGCGCTGCTGCCGGTGATCCCCTCCGTGGAGGAGTTCCCCTACGCCATCCGGGTGGTCAGCGAGGTGGTCAGCTCCAACGGCTCCACCTCCCAGGGTTCCGTGTGCGGCTCCACCCTGGCGCTGATGGACGCCGGCGTACCCATCAAGGCCCCCGTGGCCGGCATCTCCTGCGGACTGATTCAGGACGACGACGGCTCCTTCACCACCTTCATCGACATTCAGGGCGTGGAGGACTTTCACGGCGAGATGGACTTTAAGGTGGCGGGCACCAAAAAGGGCATCACCGCTATCCAGATGGACCTGAAAAACGACGGTCTGACCATGGAAATTATCAAAAACGCCCTGGACATCACCTATGACGGCCGCTGCCAGATTCTGGATCAGATCATGCTGCCGGCCATCGATAAGCCCCGGGCGGACGTGAGCCGCTACGCCCCCAAGATGCTGACCATGCACATCGATCCCTCCCGCATCCGGGAGGTCATCGGCTCCGGCGGCAAGGTGATCCAGAAGATCGTGGCGGACACCGGCGCCAAGATCGACATCAACGACGACGGGTCCATCTTCATCGCCGGCGTGGACGCCGCCAGCTGCGACGCCGCCAAGAAGTGCATTGACGACATCGTGTTCGTGCCGGAGATCGGCGCGCTGTACTACGGCCGGGTGGTGCGGCTGATGACCTTCGGCGCCTTTGTGGAGCTGGCCCCCGGCAAAGACGGGCTGGTGCACATCTCCAAGCTGGCGGACCACCGGATCGAGAAGGTGGAGGACGCCTGCAAGATCGGCGACATGATGTGGGTGAAGGTCACCGACATTGACGAGAAGGGCCGGGTGAACCTGAGCCACAAGGACGCCGTACGGGAAATCAAGGCCAAGGAGGCCGCCGGCGAGCGGATCAAATAATTTTCCCCTCTCCAAAAGACGGTGTGAGGCAGGCATCAGCCTGCCTCACACTTTTTTGCACCCAAAGGGCGGATTCTGCGAAAATTCCTCTCCTGCCGGCGGCCCCGCCGCCGTGTCAGATTTTGTCAGACTTTGTCGCCTTTTATCAGAATCTCTCCGGCGTGTCAGATTTTGTCAGACTTTATCAGAAATTCTCCGCCGGGACGGATTCCGGCAGGGGCGTCCTTCCGTGTCAGATTTTGTCACTTTATGTCGGAACATGTCATTTGCGCCGGATCGTGCCAGAAAATGTCAGACTTTGTCCGGTTTCTTCAACATCTCCGGCCCGGGAGGCGCCGCCGCGGCGCTCCTATTTCTCCTCCAGCCCCCGGAGGTAATTCCGAAGAACAAGATTGATGTAGGAGGAAAGCGCCCGGTCGTCTTCCTCCGCCAAAATGCGGAGCCGCTTTACTACGTCCTCGTCTAGAGAGAGGCTGACGCTGATTTTCAGCGGTCTAATTGGTTCCACAATAATCACCTCTCCTAAAGAATAACACTTACTACTGGCAAATCTTGATATTTCGTGTATAATAGTATAAACTAATAGTAAATGTTAGAAACAAAGAGAGGTATTATGTATGAATGACATTGATGTTCTGCGCCAGATGTACGCCGTGCTCTGCGGCGCCATTGACGACGCGCTGACCCTGCTGGAAAACGCCGGCGTCCACGAGGCGAAAAAAGTCCTCCAGGAGGCGCTGTACCGGGCGGAGGAGCTGTACATCGCCGGGGAGCAGACCGCGGACGAGCTGACAGAACACAGAAGGAGCTGATTTTATGGACCCCATCGCCGCCATCGCCACCGGCAGCGCCGCGTCTGCCATCGGCGTGATCCGCATCTCCGGAGCGGACTGCTTTGCCGCCTGCGGCCAGGTTTTCCGCCCCGCCAACGGCCTTCCCTTTTCGGCTCAGCCCCCCCGAAAGCTGGTGATGGGCGAGATGCTGGACAGCCGGGGCCAGGTGGTTGACCGCGGCATGGCCGTCCGCTTCCCCGCCCCCCACAGCTACACCGGGGAGGATGCCGCCGAGTTCCACTGCCACGGCTCCCCGGTGGTCCTCCGGGAGGTGCTGGCGGCCCTCTTCGCCGCCGGGGCGCGGCAGGCCGCCGCCGGGGAATTCACCAAGCGGGCCTTTTTGAACGGCAGAATGGACCTGACTCAGGCGGAGGCCGTCATCGACCTCATCGACGCCGAGACCGCCGCCGCCGCCCGCAACGCCGCCGCCCAGCTGGACGGGGGACTGCGCCGGGCGCTGGAGCCGGTGCAGGAGTCCCTGCTGGAGGTCACCAGCCGGTTTTACGCCGTGGTGGACTATCCGGACGAGGACATTGAGGACGCGGGGCCGGAGGAGATCCGGCAGGCTATGGCCGCGGCGGAGAAGGCCCTCACCCGCCTTCTGGACTCCTGCAAACGGGGGCGGGTGCTGAAAAAGGGCGTGCGGACCGCCATTGTGGGCCTGCCCAACGCCGGGAAGTCCTCCCTGCTCAACGCCCTGGCGGGGTATGACCGGGCCATTGTCACCGACGTGCCCGGCACCACCCGGGACACGGTGGAGGAGTCCGTCCTCTGCGGCGGGGTGCTGCTGCGGCTGACCGACACGGCGGGTCTCCGGGAGACGGCGGACCCGGTGGAGCAAAAGGGCGTGGAGCGCTCCCGGAGAGCCATGGAGGGCGCGGAGCTGATCCTGCTGGTGTCCGACGATCTGGTGGAGCCGGAGGCGCCCAGGCCCCCGGCGTATTGGGAGGGCTATCGCGGGCTGCTCAGTGAGGTGGGCAGGGGAAAAACGCCCTGGATCTTTGTGGCCTCCAAGCGGGATCTCTCCGGCAAGACGGCCGGGTCCCTGGGGGTCATCGGAGATGCGGACTGGAACGGCCCCGCCGCCTATGTGTCCCTCTCCTCCGTCACCGGCGAGGGTCTGGAGGACCTGGAGAGGGCCGTGGCGGACCTCTTTCCCGCCGGGGACCCCGGGGAGGCCGGCAGCCTCCTCACGGATCAGCGGCAGGAGGACGCCGCCCGCCGGGCGCGGGACGCCGTCCGCCGGGCCATGGAGGCCCTGGAGGGCGGCCTGACCCCCGACGCCGTGCTCACCGACGCGGAGGAGGCCCTGGACGCCGTCGGCGAGCTGACGGGCAGAACCGCCAGGGAGGAGATCGTGGAGCGCATCTTCTCCCGGTTCTGCGTTGGAAAATAATCTTAATATCTTCTAAACGCAGTTTACAAAACCACATTGCGGTGGTACAATACTTCACAAAGGATGAACAATACGACAAGAAGGAGTACTGTACTATGTGTGATTTACCCTCTCTGCAAAAGCGGCTGCGGACCCAGCGCCCCGTGGAGTGGGACCAGCTGCCGGACTTCTCCCTGTATATGGACCAGGTGCTCAGCTACATGGACCGGCAGGTGATCCGCTTTGACGAGGACGACGGACTCACCGCCGCCATGGTGAACAATTACACCAAAAGCGGCCTGGTACCCCGGGCGGAGGGCAAGAAATACGGACGGGAGCACCTGGCGTACCTCACGGTCATCTGCGTTTTAAAGCGGGTCATGTCCACCCGGGACATGGATCTGCTAATCCGGGAGGAGCTGCAGGGCGACCGTCCCGTTCAAGACGGCTACGCCGCCTTCTGCGAGAGTTTGGACAAGGCGCTGAACCTCACCGCCGGCGAGATGGAGAGCCGCAGCGGCGGCGATGAGGACCTGGCTGACGCCGCCATCCACTTCGCCCTTTTGAGCTATGCCGCCGGGGTGGCCAGCAGCCGCTATGTGACCATGCTGCGGCAGCGGCAGGATCATCCGGCGGAGGCTGTTCCCCACGCGAAAAAGCCTAAGAAGGAGCGTGAACAGAATGCGTGAGTTTGTTATCATGACGGACAGCTGCTGCGATCTCTCCGCCGCCATGGCGGCGGAGCTGGAGCTGTCGGTCCTCCCCCTGAGCCTGCACATGGGCGGCGCGGTGTACCGCAACTGGCTGGACGGACGGGACATCGGCTTCCCGGAATTTTACAGCCGGGTGCGCGGCGGTGAGAACGCCACCACCGCCGCCGTCAGCGTGGGGGACTTTGAGACGGAGATGCGGAAGATCCTCTCCTCCGGCAGGGATCTCCTGTGCGTCAGCTTCTCCTCCGCCCTCTCCGCCACCTACCAGTCCGCCTCCATCGCCGCGGAGGAGCTGCGGACGGAATTCCCGGAGGCGGAGATCTGCGTGGTGGACTCCCTCTGCGCCTCCCTGGGGCAGGGGCTTTTGGTGTGGCTGTGCGCCCAGGAGCGGAAAAAGGGCAGGTCCCTGGCGGAGGTCCGGGACTTTGCCGAGGCGGTCAAGGGCCGGATCTGCCACTGGTTTACCGTGGACGACCTGAACCACTTGAAGCGGGGCGGGCGGATCAGCGCCGCCACGGCGCTGTTCGGCACCATGCTCTCCATCAAGCCCGTGATGCATGTGGACGACGGCGGCCGCCTCACCCCCGTGGGCAAGACCCGGGGCCGGAGGGCCTCTCTGCTGGCCCTGGTGAACGAGATGGAAAAGACCGCTCCGGAGCCGGAGAGGCAGACGGTGTTCATCTCCCACGGGGACTGCCTTGCCGACGCGGAATTTGTGGCGGAGGAGATCCGCCGCCGCTTTGGGACAAGGGACATCCATATCAATTACGTGGGTCCGGTGATCGGCAGCCACTCCGGGCCGGGAACCGTGGCGCTGTTCTTCACCGGCTCTCCCCGGTAACGGCGCCGGACGCAGGCAGGCGGTGGACCGCCGCCGCGCAATCTATTGTTTGAAGCGGGGTGCTGATCTTGAATTGGCTGGAAATACACATTGACACAAACCACGCCGGACTGGAAGCGGTGGAGGCCATGCTGTCCTCCCTGGACGTGGACGGCGTGGTGATCGACGACGAAACGGAGTTTCGGGAATTTTTGGAGGACAACCGCCAGTACTGGGATTATGTGGACGAGGACCTGGAGCGCCGCATGGAGGGCCTGTCCCGGGTCACCTTCTATCTCCAGGCGGACGAGGCGGGCTTTGCCAAGCTGGGAGAGGTCCGGATCGCCCTGGAGGCGCTGCGGGGGACGCGGCAGGACTGCGGCAGCCTCATCATGTCCCTGAACAACCTGGCGGACGAGGATTGGGAGAACAATTGGAAGCAGTATTATAAGCCCATCGAAATTGGGGAGCGGCTGCTGGTGATCCCCAAGTGGGAGCAGGCGGACCCCGGAGACCGCGTTCCCCTCTACCTCGACCCGGGGCTGACCTTTGGCACCGGGGATCACGCCACTACCCGTCTGTGTCTCGCCGCCCTGGAAAAAACGGTCCGCGGCGGCGAGCGGGTGCTGGACCTGGGCTGCGGCAGCGGAATTCTGTCCATTGCCGCCCTGAAATTGGGGGCCGCCGCCGCCCGGGCCGTGGACATCGACCCCATGTGCCTGGACGTCGCCTATGAAAACGCCGCCCTCAACGGCATCGGAAGAGACACCTACACCGTCCAGGTGGGAGACGTATTGTCGGACGAGGACCTGCGGGCCGCCCTTGGCGGCGGATATGATGTGGTGCTGGCCAATATTGTGGCGGACGTGATCATCGCCTTGGCGCCTCTGGTGCGGGGCTTTTTAAAGGCGGGCGGCGTCTTCATCTGCTCCGGCATCATCGACGGCCGGGCGGCGGAGGTGGCGGAGCGCCTGCGCGGGGCCGGACTGGAGCTTCTGGAAACCCAGGAGCGGAAGGGCTGGTACGCTTACGTCTGCCGCTGACATCTCTCCCTGTTCCCGCCCCCTTGATCCTGCGGGAAACCGCCGGTAAAATCGGTCCCATCTCCGCCGCCCCAAATCCGGGGCGGCGGTCTTTTTGGTCTTTTTCCAACCCTTCGACAGATTCCATCCGACTTCTCTCTCCACAATATGTAGAATATGGAAACAGGAATTGCACAAAGGAGGCGATTTTATGGAGCACAGAGCGGGCCGGCAGGTTCTGCGGCTGCCGGCGGCGGACATCCGCCCCAACCCCGCCCAGCCCCGGCGCTTTTTTGATGAGACGGGTCTACGGGAGCTGGCGTCCTCCATCCGGCGGCACGGGATTCTCCAGCCTCTCACCGTGCGGCGGCGGGGAAACGCCTGGGAGCTGGTGTCCGGAGAGCGGCGGCTCCGGGCGGCGCGGCTGGCGGGTTTGGAGACGGTGCCCTGTATCGAGGCGGAGGTAGACAGCCGGGAATCCGCCCTGCTGGCCCTGGTGGAGAATCTGCAGCGGGAGGATCTGCATTATTTTGAAGAGGCCGCCGCCATCTCGGCGTACATCAAGGAGTCCGGCGCCACCCAGGAGGAGGCCGCCGCCCAGCTGGGACGGTCGCCCTCCGCCATCGCCAATAAGCTGCGGCTACTGCGGCTCTCCTCCGGCTGCCGGGAGATTTTGATCTCCGCCGGGCTGGCAGAGCGCCATGCCCGGTGCCTGCTGCGGCTGGAAGAGGAGAGTGAGCGGCTCCTGGCCGCCCGGCACATAGCGGAAAAGCAGCTGAATGTGGCCCAGGCGGAGCAGTATGTGGAGCAGCGGCTCACGGCGCTCCAATCCACGCCTCCGGCGGGGCGGCGGTCCTTTATCATCAAAGACGTGCGCCTGTTTCTCAACAGCGTGGACCGCGGACTGCGCCTGATCCGGGACGCGGGAATTGACGCCGGCTGCGGCCGGGAGGAGACTGACGACGAGATCCTTTTGACAATCCGCATTCCCAAGCGGCGGCAGCCGCCGGAAAAAGGCGCATAGGGCTGTTTTTTAGTATTTCCCCGATTTGTCCCTTGATGCCAACGCCTCTCCTTTTTCATTGTTACTGGATTGTAACCATTTTTCCGGCGCAAATGTGTTAAAATACATCATGGCAGAGAAGGACCGGTTGTGTGCGGTCTTTTGAAATGGAAACACAGCGACAGGAGGGGCTTCAAAAAATGGAACAGCTCAACGAAGCCGTGGAAAAACGGGCCGGGGGAACCCGGCTGAAGAAGGGCGGCGGCATGGGCGGGCCGCTGCTGCTCGCCTTGGGACTGACGGCGGCCATCGCGGGCGGGGCCTATCTGGGCCTGTGCGCATACGCGCAGAACAGCGCCGCCATTTGGAAAAACACCTATGTGCTGGAGCAGAATATCGGCGGGCTGACACAGGAAGAGGCCGTCCAAAAGGTGGAGGCCGCTCTGCCGGACCTGGCGGTTGGCATCTGCCTCTACGAGACTCATGACGGGGAAGAGGCTGAGGCGGCCCCGAATGAGACCGGCAGCCCGGACGCCTCCATTCCCCTCAGCGAACTGGGGGCGGAAGTGGATGTTCCCGCCCTGGTGGCAGAGGCCGGAGCGTCTGTAAAATCCGGCTCTTTCCTCACTGCCGGATGGCGCTATCTCTCCAACACGGAAAATACCTACTACGGCGGCACAAGCCACATCCAGCTGGACAGTGCCAAGACGGCAGAGGCGGCGGAACGCGTGGCCGGAGAACTGTCCTGGCCCGCGCTGGACACCGAATTTGACGTGGAGGAGGGCGCTCTCCTGGTGCGTACCGCCATGGACGGGCGCTCTGTAGACGCGGAGGATCTGGGGCACACCCTGGACGGCCTGACGTGGATCGGCCGCCTCACCATTGTCTACCCCTGCGAGACCCTCTCCCCCGCAAAAATCCTCACCGCTCAAGAGATTCACGACCAGGTCTCCGGCGAGGTGAAAAACGCCGGATACGACGCCGAGACGGACGCCATCACCCCCGAGCAAGTGGGCGCGGATTTTGACGTGCCCGCCGCCCAGGCCGCTATGGACGCGGCGGAGCCGGGTTCCACCGTGCGGATCTCCGCGGACATTCAGCTGCCCGCCGTCACCGCCGAAGAGCTGGAGGCGGTGCTGTTCCGGGACGTTCTGGGAGAGGCCAAGACCCACGTCAGCGGCACGGCGGCCCGCATTTCCAACGTAAAGCTGGCCTCTGCCGCCTTCGACGGCACGGTGCTGAACAGCGGAGATGTATTTTCCTATAACGAAACCGTAGGCCAGCGGACCGTGGCCAAGGGCTATAAGCCCGCGCCGGCCTATGTGCGGGGTGAGACGGTGGACGAGATCGGCGGCGGCGTCTGCCAGCCCTCTTCTACACTCTACTTAGCCTGCCTTCTGGCCAACCTGGAGATTACGGAGCGGCACGCCCACCGGTATGTTCCCGCCTATATCGGCAAGGGCATGGACGCCACGGTTTCCTGGGGCGGGCCGGACTACAAGTTCACCAACAACACCAACTATCCCATCAAGATTACCGCCACCTACGAAAAGGGCTATCTGACTGTGCGGCTCCTGGGAACCAATGTGGATGGAACTTACGCCAAAATGACTTATACGCCCATCTCCTCCACGCCCTTCGAGGTGCTCTATGAGGAGGATCCCACCCTGGCGCCGGGGCAGGAGGTCGTTAAAACCACTCCCTACACCGGCTATAAGGGTAAGACCTTCCGCCACGTCTATGCCGCCGACGGCACACTGATCTCCAGCGCCTATGAGGACACCAGCGACTATAAGGTTCGCAACAAAGTGATCCTCCGGGGACCGGCGGAAGAATCTGTGCCTCCTGTGGTGAATCCCATTCCCGGCGGTCCCATCATCGATCTGCCGGAGACGTCAGATCCCGGGATCGTTCCGGAACCGCCTGTGGACGATCCCCCCGCAGACCCGGTGATTATCGTCTTGCCGGAGGAGTGACATGTCCGGAGACAGAGCAGAAGCTCTGTCTCCGGCTTTTCTATTTCCGCGGGCTTTATCGGAGGGGAGTTTTTCCGTTTTCATCTCTTAATTTTTATCTTTAAGAGAAAAATCTTATTTATATTTTTTTCTCTCAGAAATATATTGACAGACTGCGAAAAAATATTATATAGTATTTTTGTCTCCGAGAGACCGGAGGAGGGGTGTGATGCCGCCGGCAAAAAAAGGCTCCACGCAGGGAATGGAGGACAATTTCAAAAGGGCGGTTACGGAGATGCTGGTCTTATCCCTGTTGGACCGGGAGGACATGCACGCCGTTCAAATCACCCAAAACCTGGAGGAGCGGTCCGGGTATGCTTTGAGCATGGTTTCCCCATATATGCTCTTCTACCGGCTGATTGAAAGCGGCTACATTGTGGAGGCCTACAAAAAAGCCGCTCCCGACGGAAGGAGGCGGCAATATTATCAGATTACTGGCGAGGGCAGGCAATATCTTCAATCTTTGACCACCCTCTATCACCGGCTTTCCAATGGTGTGACGCTATTACTGGGAGAGGGGGGAGCGCACAATGGGAAATAGGGCCGCAGAGCAATATCTTCTGCGTGTAAAGCGAGGTCTTGTCTGCGGCAGAGCCGACCGGGATTACCTCTTTGCCCGGTTCAGACAACTGGCGGACGGTTTTCAGGAGGAGCTTCCGGAGACGGGCTACGCCGAATTTGTGGCCGCTTTCGGCAGACCGGAGGACTGCGCCGCCGAACTGCTCTCCGCGCTGGGAGAATCCAGTGTGGAATCCGCCCGTAAAAAACGCCGAACCATCCGCCGGAGCATTTTGGCAATCCTGATTGTAACGCTGGTGTCTGTTTCGGCTTTTTGGTACTTAAAGTATGAACAAATACGTGTATTAAATGAAAATGCAATTATAGTAGCAGAGCCTACTGTTGGAATGACGGAAGAAGAATTCTATTATTTCACCAGTCAAGCTTTGAACCCCGTAAACCCGAAAGGAGAATAGATATGAAAAAGGTTTTCTCTTTATTATCTGCGATAGTTCTTGTATTTACCCT
The DNA here is from genome assembly GCA_910588005.1 of uncultured Oscillibacter sp. Classification (GTDB taxonomy): domain Bacteria; phylum Bacillota; class Clostridia; order Oscillospirales; family Oscillospiraceae; genus Oscillibacter. Next base: position 24,453 of record CAJUQM010000009.1, on the reverse strand, counting down.
GTCTACTGCATCAGCCTTGGCCGTTGTACCTGAAGAAAAAACCATCGACTTGGGCGGCGGTTTTTATGTGGTGGAGACAGTTATCCACTACTCCCCACGAAGCTCTGACGATATGGTTTACGGAAGTAAAACTAGCAGGGTGTATCAAGGATCTTCTTTAATCGGAACCGCAACGCTTGCCGCCGCCTTTGATATTTCCGGCTCCACCGCAAAGGCCACAGAGGCTGCCATTACAGGTTCCGGAAGTAATGGGGGCACATATACTCGGGGAACCACCAGCTGCTCCGGCAACACGGCCACCGGTAATGCCTATTTCAAATACAGCGGTGTGGAAAGAATCCTGCGCATCTCCATCTCCTGTTCTTCCAGCGGCGTTCTCTCTTAAAATTCAAAATGAAAAGCACGCCCTTTCCCCACCGTGGGGAAAGGGCTTTTTTTATTCCCGCTCCCTTTTCAGCCGCCGGATATCCTCCCCCACAAAGGGCAGCAGCTGATACTCCCCCTCAATCCGGGAGGCCGCCTGGGGGGAATACCGCTGAGCCAATTCGCTGGGCATCAGGTTTGTACTGAGAATGGTGGACCGCCGCTCGATCAGCCGGGTATTGACGATCTGGTACAGGGCGCTCTGGACAAAGGCGGTGGTCAGTTCCGTTCCCAAATCATCCAGAATCAGCAGGTCGCAGTTCAGCACCCGCTCTACGTCTCCGCCGCCGTCCCCCTCCTCCCGGCCAAATTTCCGGGATTCAAAGCGGTCAAAGATATGCGCTGCGGTGTCGTACACCACGGACCAGCCCTCCCCGCTGACCTCCCGGGCGATGGCGGCGGAGAGAAAGGTCTTTCCAAGTCCCGGCTTTCCTGTCAGCAGCAGGCTGCCGCTGCCGGGGCCGAAGTTCTCCGCATATTTTTTGCAGGAGCGGTATACCCAGTCCATATTCTCCCGGGCGGAGATCCCCAGGGCGGGGTTGTGCTCCTCGGAGTACCAATCCAGGGAAAAGGTCTCAAAGCTCTGCGTTCCCAAATCCAGCATCCGGCTCAACTCTCTTTGCTGCTCCCGGGCATAGTAACCCCGCAGGCAGCGGCAGACCCGGCCCTCCCGATATCCCGTGTCGCCGCACAGGGCACAGGCAGGCTTTTCCTCCAGGCAGTCCTCCGGCAGGCCCAGCTCGTTCAAGAGGCTCTGCCGCTCCCATTGAAGGCGCAGATTCTCCCTCCGCAGGCCGGCGATCTCCCCTGCGGGGTCCACGCCCCTGCGGAAGGCGGCGGTGACCAGCCGCCCCATGGTGGAGCGCAGCTCCATCTCAATCTCCCGCAGGCGCGGGCTGCGCCGGAAAACACTCTCCCGCCGCTCCCGGTCCCGCTCCTCCCGCGCCCGGCGGTCCTCCTCAAATCTTTGAAGGGCCTGGCGCATAACTTTTCCGTCGTAGGCCATCTCGCAACCTCCCCAGGAGCTGTTTTAATCCGGCGGCCGCCGGATCGATAGGGACCGGCTGAACAAGGTCTTCGGACGGTTTCCCGCCGGTCCCGGTGCCTCTCCTCCATCCGAATTCCCTTTTACTTCTTCTCAAGCCTTGTCCCGCCGCTGAATATACTTCTTCATCCAGGCCACGTCCTCCGGCGGGGGGCCGCCGGGGCGGAGCTGCTGTCCTCTTCCGGCGGGACGGTCCCGCTCCTCCACCTCCTCCGGGGTGTGGAGGCCCGCCTCGTGCCACCGCTTTAGAATGCCGTTGAGATAGGGCCACTTCAGCTCGTGGCACTTCAGTACCGTTTTGTCGTAGGCCAGAGCCACCGTCTCCGGCGGAAAGCCCATCTCCTGCCAGGCGGTGAGATACTTCTCCTCCGACGCCGCCGGCGCCCGCTCCCCCAATCCCAAGGCCCGCATATACCGCGGCATAGCCCCCTGGCGCTGGGCGTATTTCTTCAGATATGCCGCAGCCTCCGCCTGGGTCACAATACCCATCCGCGCCCAGGCATAGCCCTCTTTTTCAATCTGCCGCATGGCCGGGCGGCGGCCCTCTCCGTATTGCCGCCGCACCCGCTCAGCGCAGTGGCACACCAGGAGATAGATCACATCGGCCGGCAGGCCCAGATAGTCGTTCAGTCCCAGAAGGACCCCCACGTCCGGAGCGGTGAGCTTTTTTCCCAGCTTCCGCTCCACCTCGGCGGTAAGGCCGCGAAATTCGGCGCTCCCCTCCAGCCTGTCCGCAAGATCCGCCTGGCGGTAGACCGGCTTTTCCTCCGCCGGCTCCGGCGGCGGTTCCTCTGCCGGGGCGATAAGCCCCAGTTCCCGGAGGCCCTTCTCCGCCGCCTCAATACGGGCGCGGTCCCACCGCAGCTCTCCCGCCAGCGACCGGGGCGGAACGCCGCCATGGCGGCGCAGAAGCGCCAGATATAAAAGGGCCGCGTCGCCATCACCCCGGTCCAGCAGCCGTTTTGCCGCCTGGGCGGTGAGGGTGATTCCCTCGTCCCCCGTCTGTACCAATATACTGGCCACGGTCCGGCCCTCCTCTTCTTGTCTCTTTGTCTTTCATTCTACACGAAATTTTTGGGAAGGGCAAGCCCCCGGCGGCGGATTTCCACCCCAAGGCCGGGACGGCACCGCCCTTGGGGGGGCTTCAATTTGTGACTTCCCTCCTCTTCCACAGCCCCTTTCCGCCTCCTTCCAGAGCGGTCCCTGCGCGCCTCAAAAATTTTGTAAATTTTTTGGAAAAATCTCCACTTTTTCTGGCGCTGCGGCCTTCCGTATGCTATACTGTACGCTGTAAAATTGTCGTTGCGTTAAGAAAGAGGAGGAATGTCTCATGGCAAACCGTGTGATTGTGAACATCTGCGGCGACGAGTATACCCTTGTGGCGGAGGAGTCCCCCTCCTACATGCAGCGGGTCGGTTCCTATGTGGACGGGAAGATGCAGGAGGTTCTCGACACAGCCAAAGTGGGCCGGGTCAACGCCGCCGTGCTCACCGCCATCAACATTGCCGACGAGCTGATGAAGGCCCAGGAAACTGCGGAACAGCTTCGCGGCCAGATCAAGGAATACGCCGACGAGGCCGGAAAGGCCCACTCCGAGGTCAGCGAGCTGAAGCGGGAGGTCTTCCGCCTCCAGCAGAAGCTGGAGCGGCAGAGCCGGTGAGACGCGTACCGGAGCTGCTGGCCCCCGCCGGGTCGCCGGAGGCGCTGCGGGCCGCTGTACAAAACGGCGCGGACGCGGTGTACCTGGGCTGGGGGGCCTTTAACGCCCGCCGGGGCGCCAAGAATTTTTCGGACGGGGAGTTCGCAGAGGCTTTGGTCTATTGCCACGTCCGGGGCGTCCGGGTGTTTTTGACGCTGAATACCCTTCTCACCGACCAGGAGCTGCCCCAGGCGCTGGAGGCGGCCTCCACCGCCTGCCGCCTGGGTGTGGACGCGGTGCTGGTGCAGGACTGGGGCCTTTTGGACCTGCTGCGCCGCTCTCTGCCGGACCTCCCGCTTCACGCCAGCACCCAGATGAGCATCTTTACTTCCGGCGGCGCCTGTGAGGCTGCGCGGGACGGCTGCGAACGGGTGGTCATCGCCCGGGAGTGCTCCCGTGAAGATACGGAGGCGATCATCCGGAACTGTCCCGCCCAGGTGGAGGTCTTCGCCCACGGGGCACTGTGCATGTGCTACTCCGGCCAGTGCGCCATGAGCGCCGTTGTGGGCGGCCGTTCCGGTAATCGGGGGCGGTGCGCCCAGCCCTGCCGCCTGCCCTACGGTGTCAATGAACCGGCCAAAACCCGCTATCCCCTGAGCCTAAAGGACAACTGTCTTGCCGGGGAGCTGGGGGATCTGGCAGAGCTTGGCGTGGACTGCGTCAAGCTGGAGGGCCGGATGAAGCGGGCGGAGTATGTGGCTGTGGTCACGGGGATCTATGCCCGGTTGCTGGCGGAAAAGCGGGGTCCCACCGCTGCGGAGCGCCGGGATCTGGAGGCCGCCTTCTCCCGCTCCGGCTTTACGGACTGGTATTGGCGGGGAAGGCGCGGCGCGGGCATGTTCGGCACCCGCCCCAAAAACACCCCGGAACCCAAGGATCTGTTTTCGGCGGCGAAGGCGGCCTATGAAAAGGACCGTCTCCGCACCGTGCCCGTCTGTTTTGACTGTACAGTCCGGACCGGCCGCCCCTGCACCCTCTCCGCCTCCGACGGGGACGGGCATACCGTCACGGCCCTCGGCCCGGTGCCGGAGCCGGCCCGGAGCCATCCTCTGACGGCGGAAGAGCTGGAGTCCCGCTTTCGGAAAACCGGCGGCACCGCCTATGTCTGCTCCTCTGTCACCGTGGGGCTGGACGAGGGACTGTCCCTGCCTGCCAGCGCCGTGAACGCCCTGCGAAGAGACGCCTTAGACGCTCTCTCGGAGGCGCGGGCCTGCCCGCCTCCCCGGCGGGAGCTGCCACCGCCGCCTCTGCCCGGCGATGTCTGCGCCGCCGCCCTCCAGTGGACTGTCTCCGTTGCCAGCGCGGCTCAGCTCTCTCCCGCTCTGATGTCCCTCCGGCCCGCCCGGATCTATGTTCCCCTGGAGCTGCTGGCCGGTCTCTCCGCCCTGCCGGAGGGAGAGACGGAGTGGTGCGCCATCCTGCCCCGGGTCTGGCGGGACCGGGATGAGCCTCAGCTGCGGGCTTGGCTGGGACACGCCCAAAACCTGGGGATCTCCGGTGTGTTGGCGGGTAATATCGGCCATCTGCCCCTCGTCCGCGATTCCAATTTGTATATTTATGGCGACTTTGGACTAAATGTATTTAACAGCCGCGCTCTGGACTATCTCCGGGGGAAGGGGCTGCGGTCTGCCTGTGTCTCCTTTGAACTGCGGTTTTCCCAGATCCGGGATCTGCGAAAGCCTCTGCCGTTGGAGGCCATTGTCTACGGACGCCTGCCTCTGATGATTACGGAGAACTGCCTGCTGGAAAACAGCGGCGGCTGCCGCTGTGGCCAGCCCAATTTCCTTCAGGACCGCACCGGAGCCTCCTTTCCGCTGCTGCCCGCCTATGGGCACCGGACCGAGATTGAAAACAGCAAGGTCCTCTGGCTGGCGGATCTGCCGGACTGCCGCCGGCTGGGCCTCCACTATGCCCGCCTGCGGTTTACCACGGAGCGTCCGGAGGAGTGCGTCCAGGTATTTCAGAAATATTTGAGCGGCGAACCCGCTTCCGGCGGCTTCACCCGCGGCCTCTACCGCCGGGGCGTGGAATAGAGAAACACAATTTGTATATTAGAGCTGTGAATATACAAATTGTTTTAGAAAATGGAGTTTTATATGGAAGAGTTAAAGGTAAAATATTTTTCGGACGCCATTGATGAGCTGTGCTACGTGGAGGGAAAATCCGATTGGATCGATCTCCATGCCGCCGAAGAGGTATCGCTGAGAGCCGGCGAATTCCGCCTCATCCCCCTGGGGGTGGCCATCGCCCTGCCGGAGGGATATGAGGCCCATGTGGTCCCCCGCAGCTCCACCTTCAAAAATTACGGCATTCTCCAGGCCAACTCTATGGGCGTTGTGGACTACACCTACCGGGGGGACAACGACCAATGGTTTCTTCCCGTCTACGCCACTCGGGACGTCACCATTGAGCAAAACGCCCGGATCTGTCAATTTCGGATTATGAAAAACCAGCCCCCTCTGAAATTTACCCGGGTGGAACGGATGGAAGGTCCGGACCGGGGCGGCTTTGGCTCTACGGGAAAATGACGGAAGGGAGCGCCTCTATGGCAAGAATTGTGCTGGCCTCCGCCTCCCCCCGGCGCCAAGAGCTGCTTCGGCGCATCGGGATCACGGACTTCGAGATCCGGGTACCGGAGGTTGCGGAGAATTTTCCGGACGGGCTGACGCCGCCCCAGGTGGTCTCTTACATCTCCCGGGAGAAAGCGGACGCAGCGGCGGCGCTGTGCACCCCGGAGGAAATCGTCATCACTGCGGATACCATGGTGTTTTTGGATGACCAGCGCCTGGGGAAGCCCGCAGACGAGGCGGACGCCCTGCGGATGCTCAGCGCTCTCCAGGGGCGGCGCCACACCGTCTGCACCGGCGTCACAGTCCAGCGGGGAAGCCGCCGCTTTACGGAGGCAGAGTCCACCGATGTCTATTTCCGCCCCGCAGCGGAGCGGGAGCTGCTGGCCTATATCCGCACCGGGGAACCCATGGACAAGGCGGGGGCCTACGGCGTCCAGGGCAAGGGGGCTTTGCTGGTAGAGCGGCTGGACGGCGATTTTTTCAACGTGATGGGACTGCCTGTTCTGCGCCTGAGCCGGATGTTGGCGTCTTTCGGTGTTTTTTTGCTGAATTAGAGGCAGATCCTCCCAAGCCTCCTCTCCCGGTTTTCCCGATGGGTTTTTATCCGCGCTCCCGGAGAGTACACCCTTCTCTTTGTGCGTTATTCACCTCCTCATTCCTAATTGCCGAAAAGGAGATTGCCTTTGAAGAATTTCCTGAAAAACAACGGCCTCTGGATTCTCTTTGCCGCGGCCGTCATCTCCGTATCTCTGGCCCTGATGTCCTATTTCAGCACCTCCTCCGCGCCTCTGGTAAATCTGGTAAACGTGGCGGTCTCCCCTTTCCGCTCAGCCTATACCGCCGTGGCCACCTGGTTTAACGATAAGCAGAATTACTACCGGGATGTCACTACCCTGCTGGAGGAAAACGCCGCCCTGCGCAAGGAGATTGCGAAGCTGGAGGCCGACCTCCGCCAGGCGGCGGACGACAGCAAGGAGAACGAGATTCTCCGGGACGCCCTGGAGCTGCGCAAGCAGCGGCGGGATCTGGAGCTGGAGAGCGCTATCATTACGGAGCGGGCCGTTACCAACTGGACTTCCTCCCTGACGCTGAACAAAGGCACCAGCCACGGTGTGGAAACCGGGGATGTGGTGATCGACGGAACCGGCAGCCTGGTGGGCGTGGTCCGGAAGGCCGGGTGGAACTGGTGCACTGTGCTGACCCTTGTGGACACGGACACCTCTTTGGGCGCCCAGGTATTCCGCACCAAGGACTTGGGGCTGGCCGTTGGAAACTTCTCTTTGATGGAGGAAAACCGGCTGCGTCTGGAGTTTTTGCCCGCCGGATGCCAATTATTAGACGGCGATTTGGTCCAGACCTCAGGTCTGGGCGGGTACTATCCATCCGGCCTGGTAATCGGCACGGTGGAAGAGGTCCTGGTGGACGAGTCCGGCGCCGCCTCTTACGCCATTCTGGCGCCCAGCGCAGATCTTGACGCTCTGACGGAGGTTTTTGTGGTCAAATCCTTTGACATTGTCACCTGACGGAAAGGAGGGGAGCCGCCTGTGCTGGCCCGGAATGAGACAATTTTTAAATGGTCGCTCTATGCCGCGGCCGCGCTTTTGTGCCTGACCGTTCAGGGTGTCCTGCTCCAGCGGCTTACCCTCTGGGGGGTGATTCCCTTTATCTGCCCGCTCTTGGCGGCGATTCCCGCCACTTGGGAATCGCCCACCGCCGGCACGATTTTCTCCCTGGCGGTCGGTGTGGTCTGTGACCTGCTTCTTCCCGCCCCGATCCCCTGTTTTTATACGCTGGTGTTTCCCCTTGTGGGGCTTCTGGCCGCCCTTTTATCCCACAGTCTGCTGCGGGCAGGCTTTCTCTGCTCCCTGGCATCCACGGCCATCGCCTTTTTGCTGACGGACAGCTTCGCCTGCTTTGTCCTCTGGAGCCGTGGCAAGGCCGCCTGGGAGGCGGGCGCTTTTTTGGCTCTTCGGGAATTCTGTGTCACGGCGCCGCTGGCAATTCCGGTCTCTCTTCTGTTTCGGGCCGTATTCCGCCGCACCCATCCCGACGATTGAGCGGCCGCCCAGGCATTTCTGCCCTTACCGCCCCATCGGCTGCCTATACTTTTATAAATAAGGAGTGGTCTTTTGGATCAACGAGAATCCCGCAATTTCCGCCTCTATATCCTTGGAGCCTTTTTGACCGCTATCCTGCTGGTTTATTTGGGCGTTCTATACAGCGTTCAGGTCGTTCACCATCAGGAGTACGCCACGCAATCCGTCCGGTCCATCGCCCGGTCGGAAACGGTGGAGGCCTCCCGGGGCATCATCACCGACCGCAACGGACGAACTCTGGTGTCTAACCGCTCTACGTATAACCTGACCTTTGACCCCACTTTGCTGAAAGAAGGAGAGGACCAGAACGAGGCAATTCTGCGCCTGGTCCAGCTCTGTCAGGCTAATGGCGTAAACTGGATTGAAAACCTTCCCCTCTCCCGGGGCCTGCCCTATACCTATACCTTGGACCAGCTGGGCGACACCGTACTGAAAAGCCGCTTCCTCTCCTACCTCAAGGCGCTGGACCCCTCTAAAGAGGCCCTGACGGCCTATCTTCTCCAGCATCCGGAGACGGTCGCCCCTCAGAGCGAGGAAGACCCGCCCCTTCCGGAGCTTCCGGAAGCCGAGGGGGAACTGACGGCGGAGGAGGAGGCCGCCCGCTTGAAAAAACTGGGCGAGGACCTGCTGGAGCGGCTGTCCGTCCGGCATCTCACCGCCCGCGTTTTAATTGACGCGGGCATCACCCCCCAGACCCTGCTGGAGTGGATGCGGGAGGATTTTCAGCTCTCTCCCTCCCTCTCCCTGGGGGAGGCCCGGCTGGTGTTGGGCATTCAATATGAACTGTATCTCCGCAATTTGGGTACCACGGTGGCCTACATTCTGGCGGAGGACATTAGCGTGGAATTTATCTCTCTGATCAATGACGGCGGCTATTCCGGCGCCAAGGTCACCAGCTCCTATGCCCGGGAGATCGAGACCTCCTCCGCCTCCCACATTCTGGGCATGGTAACTCCCATCTATGCCGAGGATGACCTGGAGGCCTTGCGGGCCAAGGGGTACAACGGTGACGACACCATCGGCCGCTCCGGCGCGGAGGCCGCCTTTGAGGACTACCTCCGGGGTACCGACGGACGGCGGGTGGTCTCCGTCAACAGCGACGGCAAGATCACCGGCGAGTACTACACCAAAGACCCCAAACCCGGCAACAACGTGGAGCTGACCATCGACCTCAAATTCCAGCAAGCGGCGGAGGAAGCCCTGGCCGCCACTGTCTCCGCTATGAGCGAAAAAGACGGCAACACTACCCGGGGCGCCGGCCTGGCGGTGGTAAAAGTCGGCACCGGTGAGGTGCTGGCCCTGGTCTCCTATCCCATGTACGATCTTGCCGCCTATATTCAGGACAGCACCTACCGGGCCAAGCTGAACACCGACGAATCACTCCCCCTGGTGAACCGTGCCACCACCGGCCGGTACCCCCCCGGCTCCACCTACAAGCCCATGATCGCCGTGGCAGCCCTGGAGGAAGGCGTGGTGACGCTGAAGGATCGGATTATGGACCCCGGCTACTGGCGCTATCCGGATATCGTTGAGGGTACCCGGCAGTGGAACTGGTACTGCTGGAACCGGGGCGGCCATGGGCGGCTCAACGTGACCCAGGCCGTCACCGCCTCCTGCAACACCTTCTTCTACGAGATGGGCTACCGCCTGGGGATCGAGAAGATTGAAGCGTATGCTGACGCCTTTGGCTTTGGGAAGAGCACCGGCATCGAGATCGGTGACGATCCCGGCCTGGTGGCGGGTCCGGAGGAGAAGGAGGCCCGGGGCGAGATTTGGTATGGCGGCGACACCGTCCAGGCCGCCATTGGTCAGTCCGACAACCTCTTTACCCCTCTTCAAATCGCCAACTATATGGCCACCCTTGTCTCCGGCGGCAAGCACTACGACGCCCACCTGCTAAAAACCGCCAAGACCTATGACAACTCCCAGGTGGTGGCGGCGGGCAACCAGGAACCCTCCAATGTTATCGAAATCAGCGAGAGCACGCTGGACGCCGTGAAAACCGGCATGCACAACCTGACCACCAGCACCCTGGCCCCCTATTTCAGCAAGTGCGTGGTCTCCGCCGGCGCCAAAACCGGTACCGCCCAGCTGGGCGCAGACGTCACCAATAATGGCGCGTTCGTCTGCTTCGCCCCCTACGAGGAGCCGGAGATTGCCGTGGCCCTGGTGATTGAGCAGGGCAACGCCGGCGCGCAGCTGGCCTCTACCGCCGTCAACGTCATTAACGCCTATTTTGCCGTTGATGAGACCGAGGCCGTTATCACCGGAGAAAACCGCCTGCTTCCCTGACCCCGCCGCAAAACCGCCAAGTCCCCACGGATTGATGGATTTTTTCCTCCGCCGCCGTCTCTTGTCCCTCTTAAAACGAATTTGCCCTCTCTTCCCTTTCGCACTTTGACATTTTAATGATTGCCCACCCGCGGGTTTCCCCTTCCATTTTAAATCGAGGAGTTTTTTCATGAGCGAACCGTTTGTTTTTGATTCCCGCCACAGCCTCTGTAAGACGCCCTTCGGCGCCGTGTCCTGCGGCGGGACCGTAACTCTTTGCTGCCGTCCCCTGGCCTCCGAGGGTTTTACCCACTGCGCGGTTGTTCTTCGCGGAGAATTTTCCGGAAACGAGGAACAGGTGGAATTTGCCTGGACCGCCCTTGAGGGAGAGCGAACCTGTTTTTCCGCAGAATTCTCCGTTCCGGAGAAGCCTGATCTGATCTGGTACCACTTTCGGTTTTGGCGGGATGACGGCTCCGGCTGCGTTTTGGACCGCTCCGGTTACCGGGGCGACGGTCTTGTGGATCCCTGGCAGCTGACCGTATATGAAGAAACTCCTACGCCCCCATGGTTTGGAGAGGGTGTCTCCTACCAGATTTTTCCTGACAGATTCTGCCGTCTCTCCGTTCCGGACAGCACCGGCATGGTAGGCGGCCGCTGGGTTCATGAGAACTGGGCTGACACGCCGGAGTGGCGGCCCGACTCGGACGGTGAGGTGCGGAACCGGGATTTTTTCGGCGGTTCTCTGGCCGGTATTACCTCCCGCCTCCCCTATTTGGCGGACCTGGGCGTAACAACGCTTTATCTCTGCCCGATTTTCGAGTCCGCCTCCAACCACCGCTACAACACGGCGGACTACTCCAAAATCGACCCCATGCTGGGTACGGAGGAGGATTTCCGCACTCTCTGTTCCAAAGCCGGAGAGATGGGCATTCGGGTGATTTTGGACGGCGTCTTTAATCACACCGGTTCCCAAAGCCTCTATTTTAATGTGGACGGCTTTTATCCCACGGTGGGCGCCGCGCAAAGTCTGGACAGTCCTTATGCGGACTGGTTCTCCTTTCATCCCTGGCCCGCGGACTATGACGCCTGGTGGGGCATTCGCACCCTGCCCGCCGTCCGTGAGGACAGTCCCAGCTATATCCAATACGTAATTGAGGGCGAGGATTCCGTGATTCGCCATTGGCTCCGCGCCGGAGCCTCCGGCTGGCGGTTGGATGTGGCGGATGAGCTGCCGGACTGGTTCATTGAAAAAATCCGCGCCGTTATGCAGCGGGATTTTCCGGATGCCTTTCTACTGGGCGAGGTCTGGGAGGACGCCAGCACCAAAATCGCCTACTCCCAGCGGCGGCGCTATCTGCTGGGCCGGGAGCTTCACAGTGTGATGAATTACCCCTTCCGCTCGGCCCTGCTGGCCTATCTCCGGGACGGAGACGCCGCCCTGTTTTGCGAGGCCATGGAGACCCTGCGGGAAAATTACCCTCCTTCGGCCTTCTCCTCCGCCATGAATTTTTTGGGCACCCACGATACCCCGCGGATTTTAACCGTGCTGGGCGCGGATGTTCTGCCGGAAAGCCGGGAGGCGCGGGCCGGCTACCGCCTCTCCCCCGCTGAGCTTGCCCGGGGTTCAGCCCTGCTGCGCCTGGCCGCCCTGGTGCTCTTTACCTTCCCCGGTGCGCCCACCATCCTCTATGGCGATGAGGCCGGTATGCAGGGATTTGAGGACCCCTTTAACCGGGGAACCTATCCCTGGGACAGAGAAGACCAGGATCTGCTGGCCTGGTTCCGGAAACTGGGCGGACTGCGGCGGAAACAGGTCTCCTTGCAAAAAGGCGGCCTGCAATGGCTGCACGCCTCCGGTCCCCTCCTGGCCTTTGCCCGGATCTGGGAGGGCCGGCGCGTGGTGACTCTCGTCAACGCCTCGCCGGAATCTCAGACCTTCTCTCTTCCCTGGTCTGGAACAGCATCGGATCTGCTCACAGAGAGGACTTATGCTCCGGAAGACGAGACCCTGAACCTGCTCCTCCCTCCCTACGCCGGCCTGCTGCTGTGTTAGGTCCGATTCGCCGGCGGCCGCGGGAGACCAACCATTATCGTTCCAAACGATGGCAGCGGCCAGAGGTCCCATGGACTTGCGGCCGCTGTTCTTTTTGTTTCACGTGAAACATTTTTCCTTTCGTTCTTAAAAATTCTTAAATTTTACATTTTTAACCTTGCAAGCAGTGTACTCCCCTGATATAATGCTTTTTGTATAAATCTCCGCCTGCTCATTTGCGGCTGGCGGATAGAAGCCGGTTCGGATCTGTCCGGCATTTGGAAAGTAGGTGCCTCTGTGGCAAAAATAATCGCAATTGTCAACCAAAAAGGCGGCGTGGGCAAAACCACTACCTGTGTCAATCTGGCTGCCGCCCTCATCGAATCTGGAAAAAAGGTGCTGCTGTGCGACTTTGATCCCCAGGCCAACTCAACCTCCGGCATGGGGGTGGATAAAACGGTCTCCAAGGGAATTTACGATGTTTTGATCGGTGAAATTCCTGCCAGCGCCGCTCTGGTACATACCAAATTCGGTGACGTGCTCCCCTCCAACAAGGCTTTGGCGGGCGCCGGTATTGAGCTGATTGGTATGGAGCGGCGGGAGTTTTTGCTGAAGGACGCCCTCTCTCAGGTCAGCGAATCCTATGACTATCTGTTTATCGACTGTCCCCCCTCCCTGGAGCTGCTGACCTTAAACGCTCTCTGCGCCGCCGACGCTATCTTAGTTCCGGTACAGGGGGAATACTTTGCCTTGGAGGGTCTCAGCGATCTGATGAACACCGTGCGTATCGTCCGCCGCTCCCTGAACCCCGGCCTGGAGCTGGAGGGCGTGCTCTTAACCATGTTTGACGGGCGGACCAACCTCTCTCTCCAGGTTGCGGAGGAGGTCAAGCACTACTTCCCCGGCAAGGTCTACGCCACCGTCATCCCCCGGAACGTCCGCCTCTCCGAGGCGCCCAGCCACGGCAAGCCGATCACCGCCTATGACCGCTCCTCCCGGGGTGCGGAGTCCTATGCAGCTCTGGCGGCGGAGTTTTTGAAAAAGCAGGGCGCTTAGATCCTGTTTGAAAGGAGCACTACATGGCATCCAAAAAACCCTCCGGCCTGGGCCGGGGTCTCGGCGCTCTATTGGGCGACGATGTGTTAAAAACCGAATCCAGCGGCAGTCTCTCGCTGCCGCTCTCCCAGGTGGAAAGCTGCTCTTCCCAGCCCCGTAAGCTCTTTGACGAGGCGGCGCTGGCGGAGCTGGCGGACTCAATCCGAGAGCACGGGATTATTCAGCCCCTCACGGTGCGGAAGCTCTCCTCCGGTTATTATCAGATTATTGCCGGTGAGCGGCGGTGGCGGGCCGCCCGGCTGGCGGGCCTTGCCGAGGTTCCCGCCATTGTTATTGAGGCCGACGACCGGAAAGCCGCGGAACTGGCCATGATCGAAAACCTCCAGCGTGAGGACTTGAATCCCATGGAGGAGGCCGCCGGTTTTCAGTCTCTCATTGAGAATTACCACATGACCCAGGAGGAGGCGGCCCAGCGGGTGGGAAAATCCCGCAGCGCCGTTGCCAACGCCCTGCGGCTGTTGGGGCTGACGCCCGCAGTACGCAGGCTCGTGGAGGACGGCCAGCTCTCCGCCGGTCATGCCCGCGCCCTGCTGCCGCTCTCCTCCGCCGCTCAGGAGAGCGCCGCCTCCGCTGTGGTCTCCGGCGGTCTGTCCGTGCGGCAGACAGAGGCCCTGGCAAAGCGTCTGGCCGCCAAGAAAAAGGAGATTCCCGCCGCCGTTCCCGCCGGTGTGGACTATACCGCCGAGGCCCAAAAGGACCTCTCCTCCCGGCTGGGGCGGGGCGTAAAAATCGTCACCGGGCGGAAAAAGGGCCGTATTGAGCTGGAATACTACGGGTTGGACGACCTGAACGACCTCTTGGACGCGCTGGCCCTTCTGCGGGTGACCAAGGCACAGAAAGGACCGGAGTCATGAAGCTGGAGCGGCGCGGCGATCCGGGAATACCTGCCTCCCCCTCTTTGCCGGAAACAGAAAAAAAGCCTGAGACCGGAAGGAAGAAACCCGTCATTGTCTATATCCTTATATTGTTTATTGTAGCATTTTTACTGATGGCCTTTTCCCTGCTGGTCCACCAGCGAAACAACACAGAGGCGTTGGGCCGCCTCCAGAGTTCTGTAACCGCCATGCAGGAAGTACAGGATCTTCAGGATCAGGTGATTCAACTTCAAAAAGAGCTGGCGGACACCGAGGAGGCTCTCTCCTCTGCCGAAGAAGAACGCGATTCCCTGGACCAGGCCTTATCGGAGGCGCAGGACTACACCGCAGGTCTCATCCGCAAAAGCAATGCAGATTATCATCTGTATGCCTTGCAGCAGAAATATCTCCTCCAGGATTTCGAGGGCTGCCGGGAGATTATCCGGGCCATGGAGGACGGGAATCTAGCGGCGGAGCTTCCTGACGGCGGCGGTTCCATTGATGTCACCGCCCCCTCTGTCCGCTACCAGGAGCTGAAAGAGGCCGTGGAGGCCCGGAAGGACTAGAGTCTGTTTTAAAACCGTCAAAACGCCGTCTTAGAGCGCCTTTTTCCGCCGGGACCGCGTTGATTTGACTTGAAATCCGCCAGGATTCCCGCGTCAAATCGCCTTGCCCAACAGAAAAATCTGTTCCAATCCGGCATTCCGCCCGTTTTAAAACAGACTCTAGGGTCCCTTTCGATAGAGAGCAATCCTGGAAGGGATCAAAACAAGGTCGCGGAGCATCCAATGTTTCACGTGAAACACAACAAGACATTGATTTTATTTTGAGGTGAATCCGTCATGCTGGACATGAAATTCATTCGGGAAAACCCGGAACTTGTAAAGGAAAATATCAAGAAAAAATTTCAGGACGCCAAGCTCCCCCTGGTCGACGAGGCCATCGACCTGGACGCCAGACGCCGGGCCGCCATCGCCGAGGCGGATCAGCTGCGCTCCGCCCGGAACAGTCTCTCCAAACAGGTCGGCATGCTGATGGGCCAGGCCAAAAAAGACCCCGCAAAGCTCCAGGAGGCCGAGGCAGTCAAACAGCAGGTCAAAGAACAGGCCGACCGCCTGACAGAGCTGGAAAAGCTGGAGGATGAGCTGGAGGCAGAACTCCATAAGCGGCTTCTGGCAATTCCCCAGATCATTGATCCCTCTGTGCCCATTGGCAAGGACGACAGCGAAAATGTGGAGGTTCAGCGTTTCGGAGAGGCCAAGACGCCGGAGTTCCCCATCCCCTACCACACGGAGATCATGGAGTCCTTCGGCGGCATCGACCTGGACGCCGCCGGACGTGTCTCCGGCAACGGCTTTTACTATCTCCTGGGCGACATCGCCCGGCTCCACGAGGCGGTGCTGGCCTACGGCCGGGATTTTATGATCGGCAAGGGCTTCACCTACTGCATCCCCCCCTTTATGATTCACGGCAACGTGGTGGAGGGCGTCATGAGCCAAACAGATATGGACGGCATGATGTACAAGATCGAAGGAGAGGACCTCTACCTCATCGGCACCAGTGAGCACTCCATGATCGGACGGTTCATCGACCAGATTGTACCCAGCGAAAAATTACCCCAGACGTTGACCTCCTACTCCCCCTGCTTCCGCAAGGAAAAGGGCGCCCACGGCATTGAAGAGCGAGGCGTCTACCGCATCCACCAGTTTGAAAAGCAGGAGATGATCGTGGTCTGCAAGCCCGAGGAGAGTCAGGACTGGTACGAGAAACTGTGGCAATACTCCGTGGAGCTGTTCCGCTCCCTGGATATCCCCGTCCGGCAGTTGGAGTGCTGCTCCGGCGATCTGGCGGATCTAAAGGTGAAATCCTGTGACATCGAGGCCTGGTCCCCCCGGCAGCAGAAGTATTTCGAGGTCTGCTCCTGTTCCAACCTGGGAGACGCCCAGGCCCGGCGGCTCCGGATCCGCTACAAGGACGGGAGCGGCAAGACCCAGCTCTGCCACACCCTGAACAACACCTGCGTGGCCCCGCCCAGAATGCTGATCGCCTTTTTGGAGAACAATCTCCAGTCCGACGGCACTGTGCTGATTCCAAAGGTCCTGCGGCCCTACATGGGCGGCGCAGAACGACTGACGCCCAAAACCTGATTTTTCGACGGCTATACTCTCCACCCCTGGCCCGGTCTGGGGCAAAAGCACGGCCTCTCCCCAAAATTTTTGGCCAAAACCCAATGACAGTCTAAATCCAAGGAAAAGGCGGTACAATATGAGTATTTTTTCATCTCTTTTCTCCAGAGGGGACGAAGACGATTTTGAGAATGAGTCCGGCTCCACGTCCGGAGACAGAGCGTCTCAACCGGAAGGCTCCTCCACAGGTGAGCTGCAGGAAGGGATGCGCCTGGACATAACAACTCCAGACGGAACGCCGCTTCTCGCCGGAAAAATTACGGCGCTCACCCCCACCACGCTGACACTGGAGCGCCTTCCCGGCGGCCTGGCCTTTAAGGTATGTAGCTTAGAGGCCTCTGTATGCGCCAGCGGCTATGATAAAAAAATGGTGCCTATTGGACTTCGGGCCACTGTCCAGGAATCCACCCGGACGCTGCTAAAACTGAAAAATGTAATGGTGGAGACTCACGCTGAAAACCGGGAGACCTTCCGTCTGCCTCTCAGTGTTCCCGCATCGCTGTACCGCCAGGACGATGAACATTACAAGTCTCCGGAAGAGTGCATCCTGGTGGATATCAGCACCGGCGGCGCCTGCATCCAATCAGAATATCTCCACGCGGAGGATGAGGTTTTGCGGATGCGGCTGAAACTGGACGACTACACCCCTCTGAATTTCCTGGGTCAGATCGTCCGGTGCGTAGAACACGCGCCGGGGCAATTCCGCTACGGGTTCCTCTTCGCCCAGCTGACAGAGGAGGAGATTACCTCCTTAAACAAGATCCTCTTCAACATACAGATGGGAATTAAACGCACCCACATGCGTACGGAGATCGGCCACTGGTAAGGGGCGGCTTTTTGATCCCCTTCGTATATTTGCACGCATTTTATACTGAAAGGAATTGCTTTTATGGCCTCTGAGAAGAAAAACACCTTCCTCACAGAGTTCAAAACCTTTATCGCCCGGGGGAACGTGATGGACATGGCCGTGGGCGTCATCATCGGCGGCGCCTTCTCCAACATCACCACCTCCCTGATCAACGACATCGTTATGCCCCTGCTGGGCATACTCACGGGCAGCATATCGTTCGCCAGCCTAGAAGTGAACATCGGACCCGCCGTCATTACCTACGGCAACTTCATCCAGGCGGTGCTGAACTTCTTGGTGATGGCCTTTGTGGTGTTCTGTTTGGTGCGGACCATCAACCGCTTCCATCAAAAGAAAGAGACGGTGCCCGCCGCTCCTCCCGCTCCGCCGGAGCCATCCAATGAGGAAAAACTGCTGGCGGAAATTCGGGACCTTTTAAAGGGGCAGAGATGATCACTCCACTGCTGGAACAGGGCCTGGAGACCATGAACCTATGCCCTCCCCCGGGGACCGCGGCCCGGCTGGATGAATACGCCCGGCTGCTGCTGGAAAAAAACCGGGTGATGAACCTCACCGCCATCACAGAGCCGGAGCAGGTGGCAAGGCTCCACATGCTGGACTGCGCCGCCCTGGCAAAGCTCTTCCCCCTGGAGGGGCAGCGCCTTTTGGATGTGGGCACCGGCGCGGGATTTCCCGGCATGGTGCTGAAAATTCTGGTTCCCACCTTAGATGTAACCCTGCTGGACAGCCTGAACAAACGGCTGGAGTGGCTGGAGGAGGTCTGCCGCACTCTGGATCTGGCGGAGATCCGCACCATTCACGCCCGGGCGGAGGAGCAGAGCCATGACCCGGCCTTCCGGGAGCGGTTCGACTTTGTCACCTCCAGGGCGGTGGCGGAACTGCGGACGCTCTGCGAACTATGCCTGCCCTATGTCAAGGTGGGCGGCCGCTTTCTGGCCATGAAATCCGTGGACTCCGATCAGGAACTGTCCGCCGCCGCCCCGGCCCTCAGCATCCTGGGAGGCGCTGTGGAAGAAGTCACGGACTATCTAATTCCCGGGACAGAGATTCGCCACCGTGTAATTGTCTTAAAAAAAATTGCGCAGACACCAAAAAAATATCCCAGAACATTTGCAAAAATGAAGAAAAACCCGTTATAATGTATATACAGCCGCAATGCTTAACGGTTTGGCGGCGGAGAGGGGGGAATCCATATGAGAGGCCAATGCATCGCGGTTGTCTCCGGAAAGGGGGGCACCGGCAAAACCTCGCTTGTATCCAGCGTAGGGGCCGCCCTGGCCCTAGGAGGCCGGCGCGTACTGTGTCTGGACTGTGACGTAGGCCTGCGCAACCTGGACCTGGCCCTGGGTCTGGCCGACCAGGCGCTGATGGATTTCTCCGACGTTGCCCAGCAGCGCTGCCCGCTGGACTCCGCCGTGGTAGAGCATCCCAAGCTGTCGGGACTCTTTTTGCTGACCGCCCCTGTCCGCAGCCGGGGCCAGCCGGTAACGGAGCAGCAGATGACCCGCCTTTTAGAGGAGATCCGAGGCCGGTACGACTACTGCCTGTTGGACGCGCCGGCGGGACTGGGGTCCGGTTTTCGCCTGGCGGCCAGCGGAGCGGACCGCTGCATCGTCGTCACCACGGCAGACGCCTCCTCCCTGCGGGACGCCCAGCACACGGTGATGGAACTCCACCGCTTTCCAGCGGGAAGCCTCCACCTGGTGGTAAACCGGGTGCGAAAAAAAATGCTCCGCCAGCTCCATGCCACTATTGATGACGCCATCGACCGGGCCGGCCTGCCTTTGATCGGCGTGGTTCCGGAGGACGATGCCCTCCCCCTCTGCCTAAACCAGGGAACTCCCCTGCTTCTATCCAGCAGCCAGGGCGCGGCCACAGCATATCGAAACATCGCCAGACGCATCCAGGGTGAAAAGATCCCCCTGATGCGGCTAAAATAAATGAAAGGAGCCAGACAGATGAACATTGCCCTCATGTCCCACGACAACAAAAAAGAGCTGATGGTACAGTTCTGCACTGCTTACGCCGGCATTCTCTCCCGCCACCACATCTACGCCACCAACACCACCGGTCACATGGTAGCCGACGCCACCGGCCTGGACGTCCACTGTTTTTTGACCTATGCCCACGGCGGCAGCCAGCAGATCGGCGCCCGCATTGCCTACAACGAATTTGACCTGGTGCTGTTTTTCAACGATCCCAGCAACGAGAGTATGGCCGGAGATATCTCCTATATCTCCCGCCTGTGCGATCAGAACAACATCCCCTTTGCCAGCAACATCGCCACGGCGGAAATGCTGGTGCTGGGTCTGGCCCGAGGCGATTTGGACTGGCGCTATATCGTAAATCCGTCCACCCGTCCCATCGCTTGACAATTTCCGAAAAAGCGTCTACAATCAACCTCAATTACCGCTGAGACGCCGCAGCAGTATCCCGGCAGCCGATCTCCAGAGAGGGGCGCAGCGCTGAAAGCGCCCCGTTCGGTCCGGAAGAAGGACAGCGGCGGAGCGGGGGCGGAAACGCCCACGGCCCCCTCCCCGTACCAGGAGGCCAAAGGAGGCTCCCTACGAATCCTCCATTAAAATCTTTAACTCTGTCCGGTTGAATTTGCGCCGCGCTCCGCCGCCCTGCTCCGGGGAGAATCCGCCCCGCCGGGAACACCGCATTTGACGCAAATTCCTCCGGATTCCGGTTAAATATTTTAATGAAAGATTCGTATCAGCCTTGAATTTGGGTGGCACCACGAAGCGCAGAGGCGCTCTCGTCCCAAAGACCGTTTAACCGTTTTTGGGATGAGAGCGCCTTTCCCATGTAAACGCGGACATCTCTCCGCTTGCCGCAAAAAATATTGGCCCGACCCGGGGTCCCCGCCCCGACACTAGAAAAAGGAGCACGATTATGGCAAAACAAACCCCCCGTACCCTGTCCGGCTTTATGGAGCTGCTTCCCGCACCGCAGCAGCAGCTGGAACGTATTATGGAGATCCTGCGCCGCACCTACTCCCTATACGGCTTCACCCCCCTGGACACTCCGGTGATCGAATCCAGCGAGGTGCTGTTGGCCAAGGGCGGCGGCGAGACGGAAAAACAGATTTACCGCTTCCAGAAGGGCGACGCGGACCTCTCCCTCCGCTTTGACCTGACGGTTCCCCTGGCCAAGTACGTGGCCCTGCACTACAATGACCTCACCTTCCCCTTCCGCCGTTACCAAATCGGCAAGGTTTACCGGGGCGAACGGGCCCAGCGGGGCCGGTTCCGGGAGTTCTACCAGGCGGACATTGACATCATCGGCGACGGAAAGCTCTCCATCCTCAACGAGGCGGAGATCCCCGCCATCATTTATAACACCTTCTCCGCCCTGGGACTGAAGCGGTTCCAGATCCGGGTGAACAACCGCAAGATCCTGGGGGGCTTCTACCAGCTCCTCCACTGGGAGCACCGGGCAGAGGACATCATGCGGATCGTGGACAAGCTGGACAAGGCCGGTCCTGAAAAAGTGGAGCTGATGCTCCGTGATGAGGTGGGCATGGACGGAGACGCCGTAGGCAAGGTGATGAAATTCATCTCCCTCAAGGGGAGCAGTGAGGAGATCCTGCACGCCCTGGAGGAGTACCGGGGGCAAAATGAGACCTTTGACCAGGGTCTGGAGGAGCTGAACACCGTGGTCCGCCACCTGGCTGACTTCGGCGTCCCGGCGGAAAATTTCGCCGTGGATCTCACCATTGCCCGGGGATTGGACTACTACACCGGCACCGTCTACGAGACCACTCTGCTGGATCACCCGGAGATCGGCTCCGTGTGCTCCGGAGGGCGGTATGACAATCTGGCGGAGTACTACACGGACCGCCAGCTCCCCGGCGCGGGGATCTCCATCGGACTGACCCGCCTCTTTTACGTACTGGGCGAGCAGGGCATGCTGAACCCGGACCTGCCCACCGCCCCGGCAGACGTGCTGATCCTGCCCATGACGGAGGATCTGTCCGCCGCCATCGCCCTGGCCACCCGGCTGCGGGAAAACGGAATTCGGACACAGCTCCACTGTGAGGAGAAGAAGTTCAAGCAGAAGATCGCCTACGCGGACAAGCTGGGGATTCCCTATGTCATCTTCCTGGGAGAGGATGAGATCAATGCGGGCGTTGTGGCCTGCAAGGACATGCTGACCGGCGAACAGACCAAGCTGGAGACCGCCGCCACCATTTACCGCATCAAGGCGGGGCTGGACGCCCGCGGAGGCGGGACGGTGATTCGGGAGCAAACGAAAGCGCAGCCATGAGGATGGCCGGTTCATTGCACCCCCCATTTTCTCTTTTCGGTTGCGCCGAAAAGAGAAAACGGGCCGTGCACGGTCCAAAAGAGAAAAGCCGCTGGGGCGGAATTTGACCGCGGGGGTCAAATTCGCCCAAATGCGGGGATCTTCTCAGACGGTGCCCGGAAATTTGCCAGTCTTCTGCCGGCTGCGTCTGACTCCGTACCGCCCTTTGGCGCTCTGCCGCAGTTGTGACTGCCAGCGAGGCTGTTTTGCAGGTTTGACGCAAGGTCCCTTGCGCCGCTTCCCGCACTTCGCCCATGGCTGAAACCGTCTGGGACGGTTTGCAGTCCTGCCGGGTGTCAGCGGTAGATCTCCTTTGCCAGCAGGAAGGCCCGGCGGGCAAGGGCCATCCTGCCTGTGCCGTCAAGTGTGGTCTGCTTGTCCTCATAATCCCGAAACAGCTCCCGCTGTTCATGGGAAAATGTTTTCTCCAAAGTTTTCATCGCCTTCATTGCCCGTTCGGATTGCATGAAATACTCCCACCCTAAATATTCCCGGTCATGCTCTTCTAAATCTTCCAACAAAACTGTAATGTAGTCTTTCATATCTTTTCCCCTATAAAGCAATTGACGTTTACGTTTGTGTGCATTTATAGTATCACACACAAACGTAAACGTCAATAGAGAGTGAGGAATTTATGACATTTTCGGAGCATCTCTTACAACTAAGAAAATCCCGCGGCCTGAAACAACCAGAGCTTGCAGAAAAAATTGGTCTTAGCTGGAGAGGCTATCAAAATTACGAACTGGGCCTGCGAGAGCCAAAAATGTCAACATTAATCGCTCTGGCAGATTTCTATAATTTAAGTCTGGATGAACTGGTCTGCCGGAAGCGGTAGACGCACGCTCCCACAGCCCGTGCCCCACCAGGCACGAAGCGCGGGAAGCGACCCCAGCGGCTTTTGAATTGGGGTCCCCGCCGGAACCCAGCGGAGCGGATCCGGTGGGGAGAGGCGGAGCAAGGGAGCGGGCGCAGTTTTTGCCGTAAGGCGGAAACGGAGCTTAGCGGACTTTGCGACGACGAGGACCGTGCACGGCCCGTTTTCTCTTTTCGGCGCAACCGAAAAGAGAAAATGGGGGTGCATTGCACCAGCCATCATCATGGCTGAAATCTCCCCCGCCCGTCAGGGCGAGAAAAGGCCGCCCCTGCCCGAAGGGCGTCATCTCTCGTCCCGCCCCCGTGGGGCGAAATCCCTCGTCCCCGGCCCGCGGCCGGACATCTCCGCCCCGCCCCCATGGGTCGGAACCCCCAGTTTTCAGAACATTTAGTATAAATTGTAATTCTTATTACAGAAAGGAATCGTAATTATGATACAGAACCGAACCCACACCTGCGGAGAACTCCGTCTGGCGGACGCCGGAAAGCAGGTCAAAATCTCCGGCTGGATGGAAAACGTCCGCGTTGTCAGCGCGGGTCTCGCCTTTGTCGTCGTCCGGGACTTCTATGGCACCACCCAGGTAGTGGCCGAGAGTGAGGAGATGGTGGACACCTTCAAGTCCATCAACAAGGAATCCACCATCTCTGTGGAGGGCATCGTCCGGGAGCGGGACAGCAAAAATTCCAAGCTCCCCACCGGAGACATTGAGGTTGTTCCCGCCAAGGTGGACGTTCTGGGCCGCTGCCAGCACAATGAGCTGCCCTTCCAGGTCAGCCGCAGCCGGGAGGCCGACGAGGCCCAGCGGCTGAAATACCGCTATCTGGATCTGCGGAATCCCGCAGTAAAGAACAATATCGTCCTGCGGTGCAGCGTGGTCTCCGCCCTGCGTCAGGCCATGACGGAGCACGGCTTCCTGGAGATCACCACCCCAATCCTCACCGCCTCCTCCCCCGAGGGCGCCCGGGACTATCTGGTCCCCGCCCGGAACCACCCCGGCAAGTTCTACGCCCTGCCCCAGGCCCCCCAGCAGTTCAAGCAGCTGCTGATGACCTCCGGCTTTGACCGCTATTTCCAGATTGCCCCCTGCTTCCGGGACGAGGACGCCCGGGCGGACCGCTCCCCCGGCGAGTTTTACCAGCTGGATATGGAGATGGCCTTTGCCTGCCAGGAGGACGTGTTCGCCGTGATTGAGGACGTGCTGCCCCCCATCTTTGCCAAATACGGCAAATACAACCGGGCCAGCTCCGCACCCTTCCTGCGCATCCCCTTTGCCCAGGCCATGGAGAAATACGGCACCGACAAGCCGGACCTGCGAATCGACCTCACCGTCCAGGACGTGACCGCCCTGCTGGGCGGCTGCGGCTTCGGTCCCTTTGAGGGGGAGACCATAAAGGCCGTGGCCGTCAGCGAGTTCCACGAGACGAGAAAATTCATCGACAAGACCCTGGCAGACGTTGAGGTGGTCTCCGGCGGAAAGCCCTATTGGTTCCGTCTGGATGAAAACGGCGAGATTGTGGGGGGAATTTCCAAGTTTGTCCAACCCATGAAGGACCGGGTGGTCTCCGCCCTGGGACTCCAGCCCAACACCCTGGTGGCTCTGTCCGCCGGAAAACAGGCCCAAAAGACCGCCGGCGTGCTGGTGAAGACCCTGGGCGCCACTGTGCCGGGCCACATGGACCGCGAGCAGTACGCCTTCTGCTGGATCGTGGACTTTCCCATGTACGAAACCGGTGAGGAGAGCGGCGAGCTGGAATTCTGCCACAACCCCTTCTCCATGCCCTCCGGCGGGCTGGAGGTGCTGCTGAAAGCCGAGCGGGGCGAGATCGACCCCCTGACCATCACCGCCGACCAGTACGACCTGGTGTGCAACGGCGTGGAGCTGAGTTCCGGCGCGGTGCGAAATCACGACCCGGAGATCATGATCAAGGCCTTCGAGATGGTCCGCCTGGGGGAGGAGGACGTGAAGTCCAAATTCCCCGCCATGTACAACGCCTTTACCTATGGCGCGCCCCCCCACGCGGGCATCGCGCCGGGCGTTGACCGCATGGTGATGCTGCTGGCGGGAGAGGACTCCATCCGGGAGATCATCCCCTTCCCCATGAACA
>CAJUQM010000008.1 GCA_910588005.1 uncultured Oscillibacter sp. | reverse complement strand
CGGCAACGGCACCGCCAGCCGGGAGACGGAGCAGATGGCGGTGGAGCTGATCCGCCGGGTAAACGACGCCGGTGCAAAGGTCAGCTATATGATTGTCTCCGAGGCCGGGGCCTCCGTGTACTCCGCCAGCAAGCTGGCGGCGGAGGAGTTCCCGGAATACGACGTAAACCTCCGCTCCGCCGTGTCCATCGCCCGGCGCCTCCAGGACCCTCTGGCAGAATTGGTAAAAATTGACCCCAAGGCCATTGGCGTAGGGCAATACCAGCACGACATGCCCCCCAAGCGGCTGGGGGAGGCCCTGGACGGCGTGGTGGAGGACTGTGTCAACGCCGTGGGCGTAGACGTGAATACCGCCTCTCCCTCCCTGCTCCAGCGGGTGGCGGGGCTGAATGGAACCACCGCCAAAAACGTGGTGGCTTACCGGGAGGAAAACGGTCCCTTTACCGCCCGGAAGCAGATCTTGAAAGTCCCCAAGCTGGGTCCCAAGGCCTTTCAGCAGTGTGCCGGCTTCCTCCGGGTGCCGGAGAGCAAATCCGTGCTGGACAACACGGCCGTCCACCCGGAGAGCTACGACGCCGCGGAGCGGCTCCTGGCCCTGACGGGACACTCCATGAAAGACGTGGAGATCGGAGCCCTGCAGAACCTGCCCGCCCAGGTAACGGCCTATGGCGAAGAGCGGGCCGCGGCGGAGTGCGGCGTGGGCGTGCCCACCCTGCGGGATGTTGTGGGCGAGCTGATCAAGCCGGGCCGGGACATCCGGGATGAGCTGCCCCAGCCCATTCTCCGCACCGACGTGCTGGAGATCAAGGACCTGAAGCCCGGCATGGTACTGACCGGCACCGTCCGCAACGTCATCGACTTCGGCGCCTTTGTGGACATCGGCGTCCACCAGGACGGCCTGGTCCACATCTCCCAAGTGGCGGACAAGTTTATCCGGCATCCCTCGGAGGCGGTATCCGTTGGAGACGTGGTAAAGGTGGCGGTTCTGGAGGTGGATGAGAAGAAGAAGCGGATCAGCCTCTCCATGCGTCAGGTCCCCAAGGGCTGACCGGTTTTGCATCTGCGGTCTTCACGAATATCTATAACCTTCTCTAATAACGGATATTATATTTTTTGGCTTTACTTATGGGGACACCCCCGTTATAATAAGTGAGGTTAAGCGCGCCCAAAAGGTTGACCTCTTGGGCGGTAATCTGATGCGCTGTATTCGCCGCAACTTATCCGGAGAGATTTTTCCGGTGTCTCAAGGGGTGAAATACAGCTCTTTAAACCGGGAGGTTTTTAAAATGTCAAATTGCGCCATTGTGGGCATCAACTGGGGCGACGAAGGCAAGGGCCGCATGGTGGACCTGCTGACCCAAAACTACGACGTGGTGGTCCGCTATCAGGGCGGCGGCAACGCCGGACACACGGTGATGAATGAACAGGGCAAGTTCGCCCTGCATTTGCTGCCCTCCGGGATCTTTCGCCAGGGCGTGGTGAATATCCTGGGCAACGGCGTGGCGGTGGACTGCGAGAGCCTGTGGACGGAGATGCAGGACGTGATTGCCAAAGGCGTGCCCGTCACCCCGGAGAATTTGAAAATCAGCGACCGGGCCTCTCTGCTGCTGCCCTGGCACCGGGAGCTGGACAGCCTGGAGGAGCAGCGCCTTGCGGATAAGAAGTACGGCTCCACCAAGCAGGGCATCGCCCCTTTCTACTCCGACAAATACCAGAAAAAGACCGTTATGGCCGGAGAGCTGCTGTATCCGGAAAAGCTGTGGGAGCATCTGGAAGGCATTCTGGAGTGGAAAAACCTGACGCTGGAAAAGGTCTACGGCGCTACCCCCTATACGATGGACAGCCTGCGGGCCTGGGTGGCGGACTTCGGCGAGAAGATCAAGCCGTTTATCTGCGATACCGGCGCCTTTTTACGCGCGGCTCAAGCCGGGGGCAAGAAAATCCTCTTTGAAGCCCAGCTGGGTTCCCTGCGGGACCTGGACTACGGCATTTACCCCTATACCACCTCCTCCAATGCCATTGCGGCCTACGCTCCGGTGGGTTCCGGGCTGCCCTCCGCCAAGATCGACGAGATTGTAGGCGTGGTGAAGGCCTATTCCTCCTGCGTAGGCGAGGGACCTTTCACCTGTGAGTGGTTCGGTGAAAAAGCGGACCGGCTGCGGGAGGCCGGCAGCGAGTATGGCGCCAAGACGGGCCGCCCCCGCCGGGTGGGTCCCATCGACCTGGTGGCCACCCGTTACGGCGTGGAGTGCCAGGGCGCCACGAACATCGCCCTTACCAAGCTGGACGTGCTGAGCTACATGGACGAGATCCCCGTCTGCGCCCGCTATGAGCTGAACGGAGAGCAGACCGACCGCTTCCCCTTCCCCGCCGTCCTGCCGGAGGCCAGGCCCGTGGAGATCACCATGCCCGGCTGGAAGTGCGATATCTCCGGCGTGCGGAAGTGGGAGGACCTGCCCGAAGCCGCCCGGAACTACGTGGAATACATCGAAAAATCCATCGGCTGCCGCATCGGGTACGTGTCTGTGGGTCCGGAGCGGGAGGCCATTATCTTGCGATAAGCCCAGGGGAGGCATATATGGGACTGTTTGGTTTTGGAAAGAGACAACCGGAGAAGGAGGTCTCCGGCCGGGAGGAAGCCTCCCGGCGGTGGAAGGACGCCTACCGGGCCAACCCCCAGATATACCAGAAAAAGGACAGCGGCGCGCCGCTCGGAAACTGCACCCTGACGGAGGATGTGGACACCCTTCTCCCCCTGCATCCCCAACGCCAGTGGGCGGCAAACGGCAGGCCCGTTCCGGAGTGGATCCTGAGCATCGTCAGCATAACGGAGAACCGTATTCTTGGGCAGCTGGAGTACCAGGAGGCCATGAAGCGCCTCCTGCCCTTCTCCCTGGCAAAATCAGAGGACTGGGTCCTGATCCGGGCCATGACCCACCAGGAGCTGGATGGACTGTTTGAGGGTCTTTCCCGGCAATTGACCTAAGCCCTGTTCTCAAATTGGAGGTGTCTATGAAAGACCGTTACGAATCCCCCCTCTCCTCCCGCTACGCCTCGGCGTACATGCTGCGGCTATTCTCCGCCGAAACCAGGGTGCGGACCTGGCGGCGGCTGTGGGTGGCGCTGGCCCGGGCGGAACACAATCTGGGACTGCCCATCACCGGTGAACAGGTGGCAGAGCTGGAGGCCCATATCGAGGATATTGACTTTGAGCTGGCCGCCCAGCGGGAGAGGGAAGTCCGCCACGATGTGATGGCCCATGTCTACACCTACGGCAAGGCCGCTCCCTCCGCCGCCGGCGTCATCCACCTGGGGGCTACCAGCTGTTATGTCACCGACAACGCGGACCTCATCCTCTACCGGGAGGGACTGCGATATCTCCGGGGCCAGCTGCTGGCGGTTCTGCGGAACCTCTCCCACTTTGCCGGGCAGCACAAATCCACGCCCACTCTGGGCTACACCCACTACCAG
Organism: uncultured Oscillibacter sp.; assembly: GCA_910588005.1. Classification (GTDB taxonomy): domain Bacteria; phylum Bacillota; class Clostridia; order Oscillospirales; family Oscillospiraceae; genus Oscillibacter. The sequence goes on along the minus strand of CAJUQM010000008.1, from coordinate 71,333 downwards.
CCTGCCCAGCTGGTGACCGTCGGCAAGCGGGCCACTCTCTGGATGCAGGATTTACTGGCGGACCTGGAGGAGCTGGACTTCGTCCTGGCAAATCTGAGGTTTTTGGGCTGCCGGGGCACTACCGGCACCGAGGCCAGCTTTATGGACCTCTTCGAGGGAGACGGCGCCAAGATCGACGAGATGAACCGGCAGATCGCCGGTGAATTTGGCTTTGACCAGTGTTTCCCCGTCTGTGGTCAGACCTACCCCCGGAAGGTGGACAGCCGCATCCTGAACTGCCTTTCCGCCATCGCCCAGAGCTGCTACCGGATGGCAAACGACATCCGCCTTCTCCAGCATGACCGGCAGGTGGAGGAACCGTTTGAGAAAAATCAGATCGGGTCTTCCGCCATGGCCTATAAGCGCAACCCCATGCGCTCCGAGCGCATCTGCTCTTTAAGCCGCTACCTGATGGCGGACGCCATGAACGCCCCCCTTACCGCCTCTGTCCAATGGCTGGAGCGGACGCTGGACGACTCCGCCAACCGGCGGATCTCCATGCCGGAGGGCTTCCTGTGCGCCGACGCGGTTTTGCGCCTCAGCCAAAATGTCACCGACGGTCTCCATGTCAATGAAAAAGTGGTGGACCGGACGGTACGGGAGTATCTGCCCTTCATCGCCACGGAGAATCTGATGATGGAGGGGGTCAAGCGTGGCGGCGACCGGCAGGAACTCCACGAGAGGATCCGCACCTGCTCCATGGCGGCCACAGCCAGAATGAAGGAGGGCGAGTCCTGCGACCTGCTGGCACGCCTGGCGGCGGAGCCGGCCTTCGGCATGACGGAATCGGAGATGGAGTCCGTCTTAGACCCCGCACTGTACACCGGCCGCTGTGCGGAACAGGTGGAGGCCTTTCTCCGCCAGGTGGAGCCTCTGCTGGCGGACGCCTCCCGGGAAAAGCCGGAGATCAACCTCTGACCCGCCTGTCCGGCGGAGAGCTGTTTTGTAAAACAGCTCTCCGCCGCTGGTCTGTCCTCTCCCCGCAAAGTCAAAAAAGGTTGCGGAAAATTCCCCTGAGATTTTGTCTGTTTTGACGTTGACAAACGCCCATTTCCGATGATACACTGCAAACATCAATTGAATCATGTCAAGGCGTTGATGGAGAAAAGTACCACAGATGTTCCGGGCCAGTGAGCGGGGGAGAGTGGAAACCCCGTACCAAAGAGTCTGTGGGAAGAACACTCCGTAGCTGCAATCTAAACGCGGATTTTCCGCCAGTAAGTGCGACGGGCTGTGACCGTTATATCACATGGGCTTGTTGGAGCCTTGAAGAGGTGGCGTCCCATTGGGAGGCAAATTAGGTGGCACCGCGGATAGCAGCTATTCGTCCTAAAATTTTAGGATATAGCTGCGTTTTTTTGTTATGTGGCGCATAGCAAAAGATCCACGCGCCGGCTCCTCTCCATCAGGGCAGGGGCACCGGCGTGTAAATCGATCTGGAGGTGCTCTTATGTGTACAATCATGGGATTTTCCAAAAAAACGCTGAGCCGTGCGGAAATCGCCCCCTTCCTGGACCGTACAGTTTCCCGGGGACCGGATCGCAGCCGGATTGTGGAGACTCCCTCCGGCTGGCTCTGCTTCCAGCGGCTCTCTATCATGGGTCTCACAGAGGCGGGCATGCAGCCCTTCTCGCTGGACGGCGACTACGTGGTCTGCAACGGCGAGATCTACGGCTTCCGCCCCCTAAAGCGGCGGCTGGCTGAAAAGGGATACACGTTTCAAAGCGGCAGCGACTGTGAGATTCTGCTCCCCCTCTTCCACGAGTACGGCCTGGGGATGTTCTCCCGGCTGGATGCGGAATTTGCACTGGTGATCTACGACGCTTCCACAGATTCCCTCATCGCCGCCCGGGACCCCATCGGCATTCGCCCCCTGTTCTATGGATTTGACAGGGCCGGGGCCATCGTCTTCGCCAGCGAGGCCAAAAACCTGGTGGGTCTGTGCCGGGAAATCTGTCCTTTCCCTCCGGGGCATTACTACGCCTACGGCAAGTTCGTCCGTTACGCTGATCTGACCACCGTCCGGGAATACTGTCACGACAGCCTGGAGACGGTGTGCCGGGGCATCCGGGACCGGCTGGTTGCCGCCGTGGACAAGCGGCTGGACGCCGACGCACCGGTGGGCTTTCTCCTCTCCGGAGGACTGGACTCCTCTTTGGTGTGCGCTATCAGCTCCATTATTCTGGGGAAGAAGATCCGCACCTTTGCCATCGGTATGGACACCGATGCCATCGACCTGAAATACGCCCGGGAGACCGCCGGTTTTATCGGCGCCGACCACACGGAGATTATCATGACCCGGCAGGAGGTGCTGGACTCTCTGGACGGACTTATCGCCCTCCTGGGCACCTGGGACATCACCACCATCCGGGCCAGCATGGGTATGTACCTCTGCTGCAAGGCCATTCATGAACAGACGGACATCCGCGTCATCCTCACCGGCGAGATCAGCGACGAGCTGTTCGGCTACAAGTACACCGACTTCGCCCCCGATGCCGAAGCCTTTCAGCGGGAGGCCAAAAAGCGGGTGGACGAGATCTATATGTACGATGTTCTGCGGGCGGACCGCAGCATCTCCGTCAACTCTCTGGAGGCCCGGGTCCCCTTTGGCGACCTGGATTTTGTAAAATACGTCATGGCCATTGACCCGGCGATGAAAATGAACAGCTATGATATGGGCAAATACCTGCTGCGCCACGCCTTTGAAAAAGACCGCCTGCTGCCGGAGCACATTCTGTGGCGGCAGAAGGCCGCCTTCTCCGACGCCGTGGGCCACTCTATGGCAGACGGCCTGAAGGCCTATGCCGGCCAGCGCTATACCGACAGGGAATTTGAGATCCGGCGGCATCAGTATGACTACCACTGTCCGCCCTTTACCAAGGAGAGCCTGCTGTACCGGGAGATTTTTGAAAAGCACTATCCGGGCCAGGCCAAAATGATCAAGGACTTCTGGATGCCCAACAAGTCTTGGGAGGGCTGCGATGTGGACGACCCATCCGCCCGCGCCCTGTCCAACTACGGAGCCAGCGGGGATTGAGCGGCCCGGCGCGCAAACGTCAAAGCCCTTTTCCCGCAGGGGAGCGGAAACTTTTTCTCCCGTGCAATTCTTAAGTTCCAGTGTCTCCATCTCCTCTGACCCCGTCTCTGATCCCAATCCCACTTTTAAAGGAGAACCGATATGGAAGCGAAACTGCATCTGCCCGAGCTGTTTGGAAGCCAGGTCTTCAGCGAGGAGACCATGAAAGAGCGCCTTTCCTCCGCGTCCTACGGCGCATGGAAGCGGTGCGTCACCGAGGGTACGTCCCTGGATATCTCCACCGCCAATGAGATCGCCGAGGCCATGAAGCAGTGGGCCGTCGCCAAGGGAGCCACTCACTTCACCCACTGGTTCCAGCCCATGACCGGCGTCACCGCCGAGAAGCATGACAGCTTTATCACCCCCGCCGGCGGCGGAAAGATTATTATGGAGTTCTCCGGAAAGGAGCTGGTCCGCGGTGAGCCGGACGCCTCCTCCTTCCCCTCCGGCGGCCTGCGGGCCACCTTTGAGGCCCGGGGCTACACCGCCTGGGACCCCACCTCCTTCGCCTTTATCAAGGAGGACTCCCTCTGCATCCCCACCATCTTCTGCTCCTACTCCGGCCACGCGCTGGATAAGAAGACCCCCCTTCTGCGGTCCATGGATGAGGTGAGCCGCCAGGCCATCCGCATCCTGCGCCTCTTCGGCGACACCGAGACCAAGCGGGTCACCGCCCAGGTGGGACCGGAGCAGGAATACTTTCTCATTGACAAGGAGCTGTACAGCCGGCGCAAGGACCTGCAGATGACAGGCAGAACCCTGTTTGGCGCCAAGCCCCCCCGGGGCCAGGAGCTGGAGGACCACTACTTTGGCGCCATTAAGCCCCGGGTGGCGGCCTATATGAAGGACTTGGATGAAACCCTGTGGGCGCTGGGCGTCCTGTCCAAGACCAAGCACAACGAGGTGGCTCCCTCCCAGCACGAGATGGCCCCCATCTACTCCGACGCCAACACCGCCTGCGACCATAACCAGCTGGCCATGGAGATGATGAAGAAGGTGGCGGACCGCCACGGCCTGGTGTGTCTCCTCCACGAAAAGCCCTTTGCCGGCGTCAACGGCTCCGGCAAGCACGACAACTGGTCCCTGGGCACCGACACCGGCCGCAACCTCTTCAAGCCCGGCTCCACCCCCAGTCAGAACGCCCGGTTTTTGCTGTTTCTGGCGGCCTTTATCAAGGGTGTGGACGACTATCAGGACTTTTTGCGGACCACCGTGGCCACCGCCGGCAACGACCACCGCCTGGGCGCCCAGGAGGCTCCTCCCGCCGTCCTCTCCATCTTCCTTGGCGATGAGCTAAACGCCGTGGTGGAGTCCATCATCCACGGCACCCACTATACCGACGCGGAGAAGAAAATGCTGAAGGTAGGGGTCGACGTGCTGCCCGCCGTCCGCCAGGACAACACCGACCGCAACCGCACCTCCCCCATGGCCTTCACCGGCAACAAGTTCGAATTTCGAATGCTGGGTTCCTCCCAGTCTGTCTCCGGCCCCAATATCGCCCTGAATACCATCATGGCCGAGGAGTTGGAGCAGTTTGCCGACCAGCTGGAAAAAGCGGAGGATTTCCAAACCGCGCTGCACCAACTGGTGAAAAAGACCTTTACCGAGCACCAGCGGATTATCTTTAATGGCAACGGCTATGAAGACGCCTGGCTCCAGGAGGCGGAGCGGAGGGGTCTGAGCAATCTCAAGTCCACGGCCGACGCCCTGCCCGCCTATATTGCTCCGAAAAATATCGAGCTGTTTGTCAAGCACGGCATCTATACCGAGGAGGAGGTCCGGGCCAGGTACGAAATCCACGTGGAGAACTACGCCACCGTGATCTCCATCGAGGCCAAGACCATGATCGACATGATCCGCCATGACATTCTTCCCGCCGTATCCAACTACGCCGCCGACCTCTGTGCGCGGGCGGACAGCAAAAAGCGCATGGATGTTCCCTGCGCATACGAGATCAACACCGCCAAGTGCGTGGCCGAGATCACCGACCATCTGATGGAGGAATGCCGGATTCTGGCCTCGGATCTGGAGGACATGCCCGCCGGTCCGGAGGAGGCCATGCGCTATTGCCACAACACCCTGATTCCCGACATGGACATAGCCCGAAGCTCTGTGGACGCTCTGGAGGTCCTCACCGCCGCCGGGTACTGGCCCATGCCTGTGTACAGCCAGCTCTTGTTCTCCGTCTGATCCCGTCCAGGCATTTCCCCTCTCCGCCAGGGCGGTGGTCAAAGGGATTTATCCACTGAGTGCGGATTTTGCAAAACCTCCCCCCGCCTGTTCGGCCGGGGGAGGTTTTTTGTATGAGATTGCCGCGGCGGACCGCGCCAATGGCCGGGCGCTCGCCTCTCCGCTTTCTCTGAAAAGCCTAAAATTTTCTCTTGCGCCCTCCGTGCGGCTATGGTATACTGATACCCGCTGAAATTCAATTCCCGGAGGTGCAACGGTGAAAAAACGCAGCCACAAGCTCTTAGCCTCCACATTGCTGGAGTACAAGCACGGGTTTTGTGCCCGGCGCTATGAGTGGGCTTTTTTATTCGGTTCCTTCCAGCCCGACTGCAACCCCCTGACCTACCTGAAAGGTTCCCTGCGGGCCTACAAATTCCGAGGACATAATTTTTCCAACTCCCAGGCCTACATCAATGCCCATATCCTGCGGCTCCAGCGGCGCGCCCGCTGGAATATCTGGCAGTATTACACCTTGGGCAAGCTGACCCATTACCTGGCCGACGCTTTTACCTTTCCCCACAACGAAAACTACCCGGACAGTCTCATCGCCCACCGGGAGTATGAGGATCATCTGCGGGTATATCTGGCAGAGTATCTCTGCGGCCGTACGCTTCAGCTGGAGCAGACCCGGCGGGATCTGACCCTTGCCATCGATGAACTGCACCGCCGGTATATGGAGACCCGGGCCAATGTCAATCAGGACGCCCGCTACATCCTGGAGGCAAATCTGCTTTTAATGGCCGGCTGTCTGCCTGCTCCTGCGTAATTTTGTTTAAACCCCATAATTTCTACGGCAGCATTCTCTTGTTTTTAGGGGAATTGTCAATTTCTATTTTTCTCTTGCCGTGCTATTCTTTTTACATATTCCGAAGATGAAAGGAACCCGCAGCATGATCAATCTTGCCCGCAATGCTGAATACCGCTACTTTAGCTTTACCTATTTTTATGGTAAGGCTTATTTGGGTTTGGCTGAAAGCGTGCGCATGTAAGATTGGTCTATTGAACCATTTGTGCATGATGACCCGCAGCCAGACCGGCTGCGGGTTTTTTGTATTATTCACATGAACTTTGGGAGGAAACCGCTATGATCGTCATTTTGAAACACAACCCCAACCGCGAACAGCTGGAGAGCCTGATCAACTGGCTCAAGGAGAAAGACATTATCATCCATACCAGCATCGGTGAGGCGCACACCATTCTGGGACTGGTGGGCGACACGTCCAAGCTGGACATTGACCTCATCGCCGCTCTGGACATTGTGGAGGATGTGAAGCGGGTCCAGGAGCCGTACAAAAACGCCAACCGGAAATTCCACCCGGAGGACACGGTCATCCCTGTGGGCAATACCCAGATCGGCGGCGGCACGCTGACCATCATGGCCGGTCCCTGCTCGGTGGAGAGCGAGGAACAGGTGGTGGCCATCGCCAAGGCGGTGAAGGCCAGCGGCGCCACAATGCTGCGGGGCGGCGCCTTCAAGCCCCGCACCTCCCCCTACGCCTTCCAGGGTCTGGGGGCCAAGGGGTTGGAGTATCTAAAGGTCGCCCGGCAGGAGACGGGCCTCCCCATTGTCACCGAGCTGATGGACCTGAGCCAGTTGCCCCTCTTCAAAGATGTGGACGTCATCCAGATCGGCGCCAGAAACATGCAGAACTTCGACCTTTTAAAGGCCGTCGGCCACCAGGACCGGCCCGTGATGATCAAGCGGGGCATGTCCGCCACCTATGAGGAGTGGCTCATGAGCGCCGAGTACGTCATGTCCGGCGGCAACGAGAACGTGATCCTCTGCGAGCGGGGCATCCGCACCTTCGAGCACTACACCCGCAACACCCTGGATCTGGCCGCCATCCCCGTGCTGCGGCGCCTGACCCACCTGCCCGTCATCATCGATCCCAGCCACGCCACCGGCAAGAGCTGGCTGGTGGATCCCTTAGCCATGGGCGCCGTGGCCACCGGGGCCGACGGCCTCCAGATCGAGGTCCACAACGACCCCGCCCACGCCCTGTGCGACGGTCCCCAGTCCCTGAAGCCCGAGGATTTTGATCCCCTGGCCAAAAAGCTGCTGGCACTGCACGCCGCCGTAAAATCCCTGGAGGGCTGAGGCCATGAACATCGGTATTGTGGGTCTGGGTCTCATCGGCGGCTCCATGGCCAAGAGCATCAAAGCCCGCACGGGCCACACCGTCTGCGGCGCCGACCTGGACGGCGAGACCATGACCCTGGCCCGGATGTGCGGGGCCATCGACGCGCCCTTGACGGATGAAAATTTACCCCAGTGCGGCCTGATTTTGATCGCCATCCGTCCCGGCGCGGCGGTGGAATGGGTCCGCACTCACGGAGCGCGGATTGCAAAGTCCGCTATTGTGGTGGATCTCTGCGGTGTAAAACGGGTTGTGGTGGAGGCCATCGCCCCACTGGCGGAGCAATACGGCTTTTCCTATATCGGGGGGCACCCCATGGCAGGCCGGGAACGGGGCGGCTTCACCGCCTCCAGCGAGGACCTGTATGTGGGGGCCTCCATGATCCTGACGCCGGACAAGCGGACGGACATGAAGCTGCTGGAGACCCTCCAGGCGTTCTTTCTGGATCTGGGCTTTGCGGGACTGACCTTTTCCCAGCCGGAGGAGCACGACCGGATCATCGCCTTCACCTCCCAGCTGGCCCACATCGTCTCCAGCGCCTATGTCAAATCCCCGGAGGCCCAGCGGCGGCGGGGATTTTCCGCCGGCAGCTTCCAGGATATGACCCGGGTCGCCCGTCTGGATGAGGACATGTGGACGGAGCTGTTTTTGGATGACAGCGACTATCTCATCAAAGAACTGGATATTTTGATCCGGCATCTCACGGATTATTCCGACGCGCTGAAATCCCGCGACGCGGAGCGGATCAGGACCCTCTTGAAAGAGGGCCGGGAGCTGAAGGCGTCCGCCGGCGGAAATTGACCGTCCCGCCCCCATAGATGCGGGACGGCACCCCCCCGGAACACGCCGCCGCGCTCCCTCCCCCGGAGCGGATCTCAAAACCCAAAATCCCCATCCCTCCCCTGTGGGAGGGACGTTGAGGAGGTACTTTATGTCCAGCTATCACTCCATCCAAGTCCACACCTCTCCCGCCTATACGGTGACTGCCGGCCCCGGTCTGCTCAAAGAGTGCGGCGGGCGCCTGCGGGAAGCCATGTCCCTCTGTCATATGGCAGTCATTTCCGACAGCGTCGTGGCCCCACTCTATCTGGAGACGGTCCGGAAGAGTCTGTCCAGCGCGGGCTTTTCCGTCAGCTCCTATGTCTTTCCCGCGGGAGAATCCCACAAAAATTTAAAAACCCTCTCCTCTATTTTGGAATTTCTGGCGGAGCAGCGTCTCACCCGCACCGACTGTGTGGCCGCCCTGGGCGGCGGAGTGACCGGCGATATGGCGGGCTTTGCCGCCGCCGTATACCTGCGGGGAATCCGCTGCGTACAGCTGCCCACCACGCTGCTGGCCGCGGTGGATTCCTCCGTGGGCGGCAAAACCGCCATCGATCTCACCGCGGGGAAAAATCTGGCGGGCGCCTTTTTGCAGCCCGCCGCCGTGCTGTGCGACACGGATTGCCTGTCCTCCCTGCCCGCGGATGCCCTTGCCGGCGGCGCGGCGGAGGCCATCAAAACCGGCGTTCTGTGTGACGAGAGCCTCTTTTCCCTCTTTGAAAACGGCGTCCTCGCCGCCGATCCGGCAGCTGTCATCGCCCGTTGTGTCTCCTACAAGGCCGGCGTCGTGGAGCGGGACGAACGGGAGCTGGGAGAGCGGAAGCTCTTGAATCTGGGACACACCGTGGGCCACGCCATTGAACAGTGCAGCGGCTACGCCGTCTCCCACGGTCACGCCGTGGCCGCCGGTCTCGCCATTATCGCCAGGGCCGCGGAGGCCCTGGGATGGGCAGAGTCCCCCATCGCCGCCCGCATTGCCGCCTGCCTTTTAAAATGCGGCCTGCCCACCGGCACGGAATACGGGGCCGAGGCCCTGGCGGCCGCCGCTTCTGCCGACAAAAAACGGGCCGGAGGTGATATCACCCTGGTGGTTCCCAAGAGAATCGGCCTGTGTGAGCTTAAAAAAATGCCTGTCTCGGAGCTGCTGCCGGTTATTCAGGCGGGATTGGAGGGTTGACGCCCATGGACGTCTGCATTCAGCCCAGGCGGCTCTCCGGTCCGGTGACGCCGCCGCCCAGCAAATCCATGGCCCACCGGTTCGTCATCGCCGCCGCCCTGGCGGCAGGGACCAGCACCATCCGCCATGCGGACTTCTCCCAGGATATCGAGGCCACCCTGCGCTGTGCCCAGGCCCTGGGCGCCCAGTGGACAGCGGTGGAGGACGGCCTGCGGATCAGCGGAATCGGCGGGATCCGCCAGCCCTTTGGAGATCTCCCCCGGTTCGACTGCGGGGAGTCCGGTTCCACCCTCCGCTTTTTCATCCCCATCTCCCTGACGGCGGGGCAGGGAGGCGTTTTCTCCGGCCGGGGCCGGCTGATGGAGCGGCCTCAGCATCCCTACTTGGACCTATTTCGGAACCGGAACATCTCCTGCACGCAGGAAAACGGCGTTTTAACCCTTGAGGGCCAATTGACCCCAGGGGAATACCGTCTGCCGGGGAATGTCTCCAGTCAGTTTTTTACCGGGCTGCTGCTGGCCCTGCCCTTGCTGGACGGTCCCAGCACCGTAGTGAGCACCACGGCGCTGGAATCCGCCGCCTATGTCACCATGACCATGGGCGTGCTGGAGCGGGCCTTCGTCCCTGTCCGCTTTTTCCCAGGAAACGACACCTTTCAGATCACCCCCGCCATATACCAGCCCTTTGACACGGCGGTGGAGGCGGATTGGTCCCAGGCCGCCTTCTGGTGCGCCGCCCAAACTCTGGGCAGCACGGTCCGCATCCGCGGCATGGAAAACGGCTCTTTTCAGGGGGACCGGATAGTAGTCGCCCACGCCGGAACGCTCTCCGGGGCGGGAACGGCAACCATTGACCTCTCCAACTGTCCGGACCTGCTGCCGCCCCTGGCGGTGATGGCGGCGCTCCGGCGGGGAGACACCCGCTTCGTGGGGGCGGCCCGGCTGCGGCTGAAGGAGAGCGACCGCCTGTCCACCGTCTGCGAAATGCTCACAGACCTGGGCGGCGAGGCGGAGCAGGGACCGGATACTCTGACTGTCCACGGCGTAGACCAGCTCTCCGGCGGTATTGTGGACGGCGCCAACGACCACCGCATCGTTATGGCCGCGGCCATCGCCGCCACCCGCTGCCGGGGACCCGTGGTGATCCGGGGCGGCGAGGCGGTCAAAAAGTCCTATCCCGGCTTTTGGCGGGAGTATGAGAGGCTGGGAGGTGACGTACGTGTCCTCTGAGTTTGGAAAGCTGCTGCGGGTCTCGGTATTCGGCCAGTCCCACGGCAGGGCCATCGGTGTTTTGATAGACGGCCTGCCCGCCGGGGAGAACATTGATCTGGAGGAGCTAAACGCCTTTCTGGACCGCCGGAAACCGGGAAAAAACCCGCTCTCCACCGCCAGAAGAGAAGCGGATACGCCCGTGTTTCTCTCCGGACTGGAAAACGGCGCCACCTGCGGCGCGCCGCTGTGCGCCATGATTGAAAACGCCGACCAGCACTCTTCGGATTACCGTCAGCTGCAGGATCGTCCCCGCCCTTCCCACGCGGACTACACCGCCTGGGTCAAGTGGGGCGGGCATGCGGATCTGCGGGGCGGCGGACATTTCTCCGGACGGCTGACGGCCCCGCTGTGTGTGGCCGGCGGCATCGCAAAGCAGATTCTGTCCCGGCGGGGCATCTTTGTGGGAGCGCATCTGGCCTCCGTGGGAACGGAGACCGACCGGTCCTTTCCCCTGCGTCCCACGGCAGAGCTTTTCGGCGCCGTGGCAGCCAAGCCCTTCCCCGTGCTGGACGACAACGCCGGAGCACGGATGCAGTCTTTGATCCTGGAGGCCCGTCAGGCCTTGGACAGCGTGGGCGGCGTTGTCGAGTGCGCCGCTGTGGGCCTGCCCGCCGGGCTGGGCGATCCCATGTTTGACGGGGTGGAAAACCGCCTGGCCGCAGCCCTCTTCGGCATCCCCGCCGTGAAGGGCGTGGAGTTTGGCGGCGGTTTCGCCTCCGCCCGTCTTCACGGCTCGGAGAACAACGACCCCTTCACCGTGGAGGACGGAGAAATTGTCACATCCAGTAACCATGCAGGCGGCATTCTGGGAGGAATTACCACCGGCATGCCCATCACTCTGCGGGCGGCCATAAAACCCACACCGTCCATCTCCCGGCCCCAACAGACAGTAAGCCTGTCCAGCCGGGAGGCGGCCGGCCTGGTCATTCAAGGCCGTCACGACCCCTGTATCGCCCACCGGGCCGTCCCGGTGGTGGAGGCGGTGACCGCCGCCGTGCTTTTAGACTTACTGTTGGAGGGAAATCATGGAACTTTCTGAGATTCGCACAAAAATCGACGCCGTAGACGACCAGCTGCTGGCCCTCTTCTTAGAGCGCATGGCCCTGAGCGAGGAAGTGGCCGCCTACAAAAACCAGCACAGCCTCCCGATCCTAAATAAACAGCGGGAGCGGGAGATCCTGGCCAAGGTGACGGAACGGGCCGGGGACAAGGAGCGCTACGCCTACCATCTCTACTCCACCCTCTTTGAGCTGGCCCGCTCCCGGCAGGCGGAGCTGATCTCCTCCCCCACCCGTGTGGAGTCCCGAATCAAGGACTCTCTGGCCGCCGGGGGCGAGGTATTCCCCCAGACGGGACTGGTGGCCTGCCAGGGTGTGGAGGGCGCTAACTCTCAGGTGGCCTGCGACCGGCTGCTGCCCCGGGGAAACATCATGTATGTGAAGAGTTTTCAGGCAGTGGCGGCCGCCGTGGAATCCGGCTTTTGCAAATTCGGCGTCCTCCCCATTGAAAACAGCTCCAACGGCTCCGTCCGCGCCGTGTATCAGCTCTTGCAGGAGCACGACCTCTCCATTGTCCGCTCCGCCCGGCTGTGTATCCGCCACGAGCTGCTGGCCCTGCCCGGGGTCAAACCGGAGGATATCACCGAAATCTACTCCCACGAGCAGGCCATCGGCCAGTGCTCCAAATTCCTGAGCGGCCTCAAAGACGTAAAGATCATCCCCTGCGGCAACACCGCCGCCGCCGCCAAGATGGTGGCTGAGAGCGGCAGCCGCCACGCCGCCGCCATCTCCTCCCACCCCTGCGCCGCGCTGTACGGTCTGGAGTGTGTGGACAACAGCATCCAGGACAGCGACAACAACTATACCCGCTTCATCTGCGTCACCAAAAAGCCGGTGATCTACGCCGGCGCCAACCGGATCAGCCTGATCATCGCCTTTGAGAACAAGCCCGGCGCCCTCTATGATATCCTCTCCAAGCTTGCGGCGCTGGACATCAATATGACCAAACTGGAGTCCTGCCCGGTGGCCGGCAGCGACTTTGAATTCATCTTCTTCATAGAGCTGGAGGCGTCTGTCCAGGACTCCGGCGTTCTGGCCATGCTGAAGGAGATGGAGCGCAGCTGCGCCCAGTTCCAGTTCCTGGGCAGCTATGCGGAAGTGTAATGGAACAGCGGATTTACGGCCTGCTGGGACGGAAGCTGGGCCACAGCTGGTCCGTGCCCATCCACCGGGCGCTGGGCTGTGAGGACTACCGCCTCGTTGAGCTGGAACCGGATTCGCTGGAGGGCTTTCTCCACCGGGAGGACCTGGGAGGGCTGAATGTCACCATCCCCTATAAGCGGGAGGTGATGAAATTCTGCGACGCCCTCGACCCGGCGGCGGAGCGCATCGGCAGCGTGAACACCCTGGTCCGCCGGGCGGGAAAGCTCTATGGCTATAACACCGACATTGACGGTTTTTTGTACATGCTCCGCCGGGCGTCCATCTCCCTGCGGGAGAAGAAGGTGGTCGTCTTAGGCAGCGGAGGGGCGTCTCTCACAGCCCAGGCCGCCGCGCGGCAGGAGGGCGCCCGGGAGATCGCGGTGATTTCCCGGACGGGTCCGGACAACTATCAAAATCTTCCGGAACGCCACAAAGACGCCCAGGTCCTCGTCAACACCACCCCCGTGGGGATGTGGCCCCATATGGACGGACAGCCCGCGGACCTGCGGCTTCTGCCCGCTGTGACGGACGTGGCAGATGTGGTCTATAACCCCGGCCGGACGAATCTTCTTTTGCAGGCGGAGGCCCTTGATCTGGAATTCCGGACCCGGGATGGAGAGATCCCCCTGGAATCTCTGGGGGAAAACAGGGTCCGGAGGATCCGGTATACCGGCGGGCTTCCCATGCTGGTCTCCCAGGCCAAACGGGCGGAGGAACTGTTCTTTGACAGGGTCATCCCCGATCGTGAACTGGAGGGCATCATCTCCCGGCTCTGGCAAGATCAGACCAACCTCGTCCTGGCGGGCATGCCGGGCAGCGGCAAGACCACCGCGGGAAAAGCTCTGGCTGTGCTCTCCGGCAAGCCCTTTATAGACCTGGATGCGGAAATCGTCCGCAGAGCCGGAGTTCCCATTCCGGAGATCTTCGCCCGGCAGGGCGAGGAGATCTTTCGAAGCCTGGAGAGCCAGGTCTTAGCGGAGGTCTGCGGAAAGAGCGGACAGGTGATCGCCACCGGCGGAGGAGCCATCCTGCGGCCGGAGAACCGGACCGCCATGCGCCGCACCGGACGGGTATACCACCTCCACCGGGATGTGCGCCAACTGCCGACAGAGGGACGCCCCCTCTCTCAAAGCGGAAAGCTGGAGGAAATGGAGCGCCTCCGCCGTCCGCTGTATGCTGCCGCCTCTGACGTATTGATCGAAAACGACGCCTCGGCGGAGGAAGCCGCCGTCCGCATTTGGAGGGATTTCTGTGAAAATTCTGGTCATTAACGGCCCAAATATGAACATGCTGGGTATCCGTCAGCCGGAGATCTACGGCAGCGCCACCTATGAGGATCTAAAAGCTATGATCCAGGAGGAGGCGGACAGGCTGGGAGTGGAGGTCCGTTTCTTTCAGTCCAACCATGAAGGGGCACTGGTGGACGCCATCCAGCAGGCCTATTTTGAAAAGGTGGACGGCATAATCATCAACCCCGCCGCCTACACCCACACCAGCGTGGCCCTTCTGGACGCCGTGAAAGCCGTGGGGATTCCCACGGTAGAGGTCCACGTCTCCGACCCGGACAGCCGGGAGGAATTCCGTCATGTCTCCTATATCCGGCCGGCCTGCGTGGGCACTGTCCGGGGCCGCGGGCTGCCGGGATATCTGGAGGCGCTGCGGATACTGGCGGAATAAAGCTCCTGCCATCCTCTTTCAAAGACCGGCAGGCGTCCGGGAAAACCACCTGGACGCCTGCCGGAAAAAAGGACTGCCGCTTACGCGGCAGTCCTTTCCATTTTCAGCCCCGGCGGAGACTGGCAAAACTCCGCCGTGCCGCAGAAGGTCAAATCAGGCTCTCTGCTTTTGCTTGGAGATGGTGGCCATGCCCTCAATGGCCAAGATGACCGCCAGAACCACCAGCAGCACACCCAGGACGGCCTGGACATAGGGTCCCCAGTCGGCGCCGCCTGCGGAGATCAGGCCCACCTGCTTGACGGTGTTGATGATCAGGGAGGCGATGGTGACAACCAGCATGAAGAACATGGGAATCAGGAACATCTTGTTGTTCTTGCCCACATTGCCCAGCCAGGTGGCCACGGCCAGCAGGCCCAAAGCCGCCAGCAGCTGGTTGGCGGAGCCAAACAGCGCCCAGATCTTCTCATAGCCGTTCAGACCCAACACGACGCCCAGCACCACGGTGATGGCGGTGGAGACGTACATATTGGACAGGATCTTCTTGTAACCGGTGACATTCTCGGGGGTCTCGCCCTTGCTGCCATCCAGCCAAAACTCCTGGAACATAAAGCGGGCCAGACGGGTGGCGGTATCCAGAGAGGTCAGGCAGAAAGCGGAATAGGTCAGCACCAGCAGGGTGTACAAAATGTTATAGGTGCCGGGAATGGTGTCGTCAATCATGTGGGCCAGGCCGCCGCCGAAGATGGCGGTAGCGCCCTTCAGGGCGGAATCGGGATTGGCGGCGTTCCAGCTGAAGGCATAGGCCACCGCGCACAGGGTCAGGATCGCCAGCACGCACTCCAGCAGCATGCCGCCGTAGGCGATGGGCTTTGCGTCGGTCTCTTTATCCAGCTGCTTGGAGGTGGTGCCGGAGGAGACCAGGGAATGGAAGCCGGAGATGGCGCCGCAGGCGATGGTGGTAAACAGCACCGGGAAGATGGGACCGGCGGCGGGACTCATCTCAATGGCGGGCAGGCTGCTCATAGAGGGATGGGCCAGGAACACACCGACCACGGCCAGGGCCAGCATGGCGTACAGCAGGAAGCTGGACAGGTAGTCGCGGGGCTGGAGCAGAATCCAAACCGGCGTGACGGAGGCAATGGCGATGTAAATACCGCAGATCCACATCCAGGCGGAGGCGGACAGGTAGATGGGATGGAAGTTCATGCCGATGGCGATGATCACCACAATGGCGATGACGCCGATGACGCTGGCCACGCTCATCGGGGCATTCCGGCGGTACACCAGGAAGCCGAATACAATGGCGATCAGGATGAACAGCAGGGAAACCATGGCCACACGGGCATTGGCCTCGGAGGCGGCGTAATCCACAGCGCCCGCCTCGGTAAAGGTGGCGCCGAAGGTGCCGGCCACAATAGAGGCGAACGCCGCCACCACCAGGATCAGCGTCAGATAGGCAAAGACCAGAAACAGCATCTTGGCCCGCTTGCTCATGTTGGTGGAGATGATCTCGCCGATGGACTTGCCGCCGTGGCGGACGGAGGCAAACAGGGCGCCGAAGTCATGGACGCCGCCGAAGAAGATGCCGCCGATGAGAATCCACAGCGTGCAGGCGAGCCAGCCGAAACCGGCGGCATTGATGGGACCGGTGATCGGACCGGCGCCCGCGATGGACGAGAAGTGGTGGCCCATCAGGATCGGAGCCTTGGCGGGGACGTAGTCGACGCCGTCCTCCATGGTATGGGCAGGGGTGGGCTTGTCGTTTTCGCCAACACCCCACTGCTTGCACAGCCAGCGGCCATAGAAGACGTAACCGCAGACCAGCACAGCAACGCTGATGATCAGAAGTAACAGACCATTCATTGCTAGGTACACTCTCCCTTCTTATTTTGCCCTGGGGGCGAAGTTGCCCTCCAGGGTCTTGCGAGCCACTCTCCCGGCTGGATTGGAGAGGAAGCTCAACGTGGAACATTCCATTGCAGCTATGTGATACTCCATCCAGCCATGGAGTGCCAGCCGAAAGTTTTTTTGGAAGCGGGTCCGCTTCAAGAGCCTCTTCGCCTCCGGGTCGATGACGTCCGCCAGAATTACCAGCGTGACGTAGGAGCACATATGCTCTTTATGGGGCTTGATCTCCCTCAGCCCCGCCGCCTTTGTGAGTTCGATCTGACGGCGCAGCGTCTCCGGGTCCAGGCGCTCCGTCAAATAAAAATATGTATAGTCGTGCTGTTCCGTGGCATAAAACTGTTTATCCCGGCGGACCAGATAGTGCTCATCCCGCAGGTAGAAAAAGGCCGCGGCGGGAAAACTCCCCCCCTCTACCTCCACATCCCGAAAAATATCGTAACTGTGGGAGTAGGCGTTCAGCAGCTTTTCCAAAGCCTCATTCTTATCCATTCTCTCCTCCGTCTCCCGCGGGGGGCTTTACACACTCCGCATGGGGCGCCCGCTCTTTCAATGCCTCCATCACAGAGGGGGCCATGCGGGGGTCCGCCAGCAGCACCACGGCCAGCTCCTCCCCGCCGGAGCAGAGCACCACATGCTCCACCGCCATCTCGCCGCCGCAGCAGGAGACCCGCACGGGCACCATCAGTACCCGGCGGAAAAAGCGGTCGATCTCATCATAGGAGATGTAATAGGCCGTCATCCGCCTGCGGAAAAACAGCCGCCGCTCTCCCATGCGGAATACATCCATCTTTTTGGCGGTCCGGTATTCCGCCGCCAAAGCGGCCTTCTCACCGGCCGCCGTCTTTAAGGGGCAAAACTTCATATGGCGGCTCCTCTCACGGCCGCCGGAATCCGGCGGCCCTACCGGCCCAGGGGACAAGCGCCTTGTCCGCCCTTCCAGGGCGGACAAAAGGGTACCCCTTTGTCTCAGTCGGTTTGTTTACGGCGCTATTATACACGCTCGTTTCGAATTTGTTAAGAGGGTATCATCCAATTTGTGTACAATTTGTGAATAAATTTAAATTATTTGTGCAATTCGCCAAAAATTTCTCTAAAATTTATCTATTGCCATGTGTTCTCTTCCGCTTTTTTACGGTCTCTTGTACAAATTATACAATTCTCTCTCCGCGCAGAACTCCCTCTACAGTGTGTTGATCAGGTGTTTCATGTGGATGCTCATGGCGTATCTGGCTCCGGCCTCATCCCGCCGGAGGAGAAACTCCAAAATCAGCCGGTTATCCCGCAGGGCAATGTCCTGCATGTGCTGGCGGTTTTGGGAAATCTGCAAAATCTCGTTCACGGCGCTGTTGATGATGGGATACAGCCTCCGCATATATTCATTGTGAGAGGCCCTGATAATGGCCCAGTGGAATTCCTGGTCCGCAAGGGGCCAGTCCCCGCCCGCGGCGGCAGTCTCCACCACCCGCTCCGCTTTCCGCCGGATCTGCCGCATCTCCTCGTCGCTGGCCCGCTGGCAGGCCAGCGCCACAGTGGCCGGCTCGAAAATCAGCCGCATTTCAAAGAGGTCCTTGGCCCGCCCCCGGGAGCGGACGCCTGCCAGCGCCGTCAGATCCAGCCCCTCGGCGGGAAAATTCTCCGCCACAAAGGTGCCCTTGCCCCGGTAGATCTCCAGTACGCCCTGGGCCGCCAGAAAGGAGATCGCCTCCCGCAGCGTGGTCCGGCTAACGCCCAGCTCTTCGCTGAGTTCATTCTCATTCGGCAATTTGCAGCCCGGGTTATACCGGTGCTCTTCCACGATCATCTCATACAGCCGGTCGGCAGTCCGCTCCGACAACTTGGCCTTTTTTTGTTCCATCACTCATCTCTCCTCCCTGCTTTTTCATGATACCCGATTTTTTCCAAAAACACAAGAAGCTGCTTGACACCACAGGTTTTTGGAAGTACAATGACATCATACAACTTCGAGTAAGATAATACAACGTTTCGAGGAGGGGATGCCCATGACCGCAGCTGAGATCTGCGCCCACCGCCTCTCCATTATCACCGGGCACTACGGCACCGGGAAGACAGAACTCTCTGTAAATCTGGCGCTGTCTCTGGCCTCCGGAGGCGAGCGGGTGATTTTGGCGGACCTGGATATTGTGAACCCCTATTTCCGCTCCCGGGAGCGCAGGCAGCTGCTGGAGGAATCCGGTGTCCGTCTGATCGCCACCTCCCAGGCCTGTACCGCCGCCGACGTGCCCTCTATCCCGGCGGAGCTGCTGGCAGTCCTGGAGGACCGGACCGCCCGGGGCGTGCTGGACACCGGCGGCGATCCTGGGGGAGCCAGAGTTCTGGCCCGGTTTCAGCCGAAGATCGTGGGGGAGGATTACCAGCTCATCTACGTGCTCAACGCCAACCGTCCCGAGGTTCGCGAGCCGGAGGCGGCAGTCTCCTGTCTTCGGGCCATTGAGAATACCACCGGCCTTATCTGCTCCGCCCTGGTGAACAACACCCACCTGTGCGGCGAGACCACGGAGTCCGAGATCCGCAAAGGCGCGGCATTGGCGGTGGAGGTCTCCCGGCGGACAGGCATTCCGGTGCTCTGCCACACGGCGGAGGAACGGTTCGTCCCGAGCCTGGCCGGGCTGGGTGCCCCGGTATTCCCCATCGCAGTTCAAATGAAAAAACCCTGGGAGCAGACCGGGGCGGACGGCAGGCCGCCGTCTTGCCAGCCAAAGCAGGTTTTGCAGGCGCTTTGATGCTTAGGCCCTGTTTGAAAAATGCCAAAACACCCAAACAGCGGATCTTTTTCCACTGTGCCGCGTTAAAAATTTTTGAAATACACAAAGTATTCCTGCAAATGTTTGCCTCGCCCAGTGAAAAAATCTCTCGCCGCTGTGTATTTCGCCATTTATCAAACAAGGCCTAGACAAGATTCAGAATCGAGAGGAGTGCATTTTACCATGGCAGCCAACGTTACATTTGATTCAGACCGGTGCAAGGGATGCGGCCTGTGCGCCGCTGTCTGTCCCAAGCACATTGTGGCCGTCGATCAAGCCAAGATCAACCGCAAAGGGTACCACCCCGCCGCGGTGACAGACATCTCCCAGTGCATCGCCTGCGCCAGCTGCGCAAAAATCTGTCCCGATTCCGTCATCACTGTGGAAAAGTTTTGAAAGGAGGCCGAATGTAATGGCAAAAGAGCTTTGGAAGGGCAACGAGGCCATCGCTGAGGCCGCGATCCGGGCGGGGTGCGACTGCTTTTTCGGCTACCCCATCACTCCTCAGAGCGAGGTCCCCGAGTATATGTCCGTCCACCTGCCCAAGGCCGGCGGCGTATTTGTCCAGTCCGAGTCCGAGGTGGCCGCCATCAACATGGTCTACGGCGCCGCCGGGGCCGGGATGCGGGCCATGACCTCCTCTTCCTCCCCCGGTATCAGCCTGAAGCAGGAGGGAATTACATACCTGGCGGCGTCGGAGCTGCCCTGCGTCATCGTCAATGTCATGCGGGGCGGCCCGGGCCTGGGCACCATTCAGCCCGGCCAGGGGGACTACTTCCAGGCCACCCGGGGCGGCGGCAACGGGGATTACCGCACCGTTGTGCTGGCCCCCTCCAACGTCCAGGAGGCGGCGGACTTTGTCCAGGAGGCCTTCGATATCGCCGACCAGTACCGCAACCCCGTGGTGGTGCTGGCGGACGGCCTGACGGGACAGATGATGGAACCCATTGAGTGGCGCCCCGTGCCAAAGCGGCAGCTGCCCCCTAAGGATTGGGCCGCCGGCGGCAAAAAGGGCCGGGACCACACCAACGTCATCAACTCCTTATTTCTGAACCCCGAGGAGTGCGACGCCCTCAACCAGCGCCTGACGGCAAAATACGCGGAGATTGAAAAAAACGAGGTCCGCTGGGACACCGCCCTCTGCGAGGACGCGGAAATCCTCATCACCGCCTACGGCACCCCTGCCCGCATCGCCCTCACCGCTTTGGACGCCCTGCGGAACAGCGGCGTCAAGGCCGGACTGTTCCGGCCCGTCACCCTGTGGCCCTTTCCGGAAAAGGCGCTGCACGGCCTGGCAGGCCGGTCCCACATAAGGGCCATCCTGGATGTGGAGATGAGTTCCACCGGCCAGATGCTGGACGATGTACGCCTGGCGGTGGAGGGGCAAAAGCCCATCCGCTATCTGGGCCACGCCGGCGGCATCATGCCCACGGTGGAGGAAATCATTGAAGCGGCCCACCGGACTTTGAAGGAGGCGCAGTGATATGGCGGTTGTATATGAAAAATCCAAGGGCCTGACGGACGCCGAGCTGCACTACTGCCCCGGCTGCCACCACGGCATTATTCACAAGCTCATCGCCGAGTCTCTGGTAGAGCTGGGACTTTTGGACGAGGCCATCGGCGTATGTCCCGTGGGGTGCTCCGTCTTTGCCTTTAAGTACTTCAACTGTGACATGCTGGAGGCCGCCCACGGCCGTGCCCCGGCCGTGGCCACGGGCATCAAGCGCACCCATCCCACCCAGGCGGTGTTCACCTATCAGGGGGACGGGGACCTTGCCTCCATCGGCGCGGCGGAGATTGTTCACGCGGCCATGCGGGGAGAGAAATTCACCACCGTCTTCGTCAACAACGCCATCTATGGCATGACCGGAGGGCAGATGGCCCCCACCACTCTCATCGGCCAGAAGGCCACCACCTGTCAGGAGGGCCGCACCGTGGCCCAGGCGGGCATGCCCATCCGGGTTGCGGAGATGCTGTCCACTTTGGACGGCTGCGTCTACGCCGAGCGGGTGTGCGTCACCGACATCCCCAACCTGAACAAAGCCAAAAAGGCCATCAAGACGGCCTTCCAAAAGCAGATGAACAATGAGGGCTTCACCTTTGTGGAGATCCTCTCCACCTGCCCCACCAACTGGGGACTCACGCCGGTGAAGGCCGTCCAGTGGCTGAAGGAGAACATGATTCCCTATTATCCCCTGGGCGTCATCAAGGACCAAGGTCTGGAGGTGCGGTAAAATGCTGAAGAGAATCATTATCTCCGGCTTCGGCGGACAGGGCGGTCTTGCCATCGGCAAGAATCTGGCGGAGGCGGGCATGGAAGCGGGCTTCCACGTCACTTGGGCGCCCTCCTACGGACCTGAGATGCGGGGAGGCACCGCCAACTGCTCTGTGGTGATCTCCTCTAAGCCCGTGGGTTCTCCCGTCTTTGCCCATCCCACGGAATTGATTGCTCTGAACGAACCCTCTCTGGCTAAATTTGAAGCCGATGTCCAGCCCGGCGGCGCCGTGTTTGTCAACTGCGATGTGGTTGCCGGCAAAGTCCGGCGGGACGGCCTCGAGGCCTATTACATCCCCTGTGCGAAAATCGCGGAAGAGGTGGGCAATTCCAAGGTTGGAAACATGGTGATGCTGGGGGCATATGTGGCCCGGACCGGGTTTCTGGAGCCGGGGACCATCGAGGCCATGATCTCCCAGATGTTCGCCGGTCCCAAGGCCAAATTTATCCCCCTGAACATTGAGGCCTTCCGGCGGGGAATGGCCTGCGTGAGTCAACATTGAATATTCATGCGGAGGGTGGCTGCCGGACGACAGCCACCCTCTTTACATAGATTCCCAAACAGGCCGTACGCCGTCTGCCTGCGTATTTTTTGCCGTGCCATGTCAAACCGCCCTGTCCAGCAAAAATCCACCGCACAGTCCGCACGCAGTTCATTTCGGGATACGCTCTTATTTTCCCGTTGACTTTCCCAGACAAGCGGCGTATAAATGTAAGTGCATATAAATATGAACGTCACCCCATATATTGATAAAGGAGCTGTCTGCAATGCTGGACATTAAAATCACCAAAACCACCGCGCCCAAGGCAAAACCCGCCGACGAGAGCAAACTGGGCTTCGGCAAAGTCTTCACCGACCACATGTTCATCATGGACTATGACGCCGGCCAGGGCTGGCATGACCCCCGCATCGTCCCCTACGGCCCCCTGTCCCTGGACCCCTCCGCCGTGGTGTTTCACTACGCCCAGGAGTGCTTTGAGGGCATGAAGGCCTACCGCACCGCGGAGAACAAAATCCAGCTGTTCCGCCCGGAGTGCAACGCCCGCCGCATGAACAACACCCACGAGCGCCTCTGCATCCCCCAGATCCCCGAGGAGGACTTTGTCCAGGCCGTAAAAGCCATTGTGGAAGTGGAAAAGGACTGGGTGCCCCACTCCGAAGGCGCTTCTTTGTACATCCGGCCCTACACCATCGCCACCATGGCCCAGCTGGGCGTCCACGCCTCCTCTTCCTACAAGTTCATGATCATCTGCTCCCCCTCCGGCGCTTACTACGCCGCGGGCCTTGCCCCCATCGACATCTACGTGGAGGACACCTATGTCCGCGCCTGCCCCGGCGGCACCGGGTTCACCAAGTGCGGCGGCAACTACGCCGTCAGCCTTCTGGCCGGACAAAAGGCCGAGAAGAAGGGGTACAGCCAGGTCCTATGGCTGGACAGCCAGGAGCGCAAGTATGTGGAAGAAGTGGGCGCTATGAACATCTTCTTCAAGATTGACGGCAAGCTCTACACCGCCGCCGCCGCAGACACAGACGGCACCGTCCTCCCCGGCGTCACCCGCCGTTCCATCATCGAATTGCTGCGGGACTGGGGCTATGAGGTCATCGAGGGCAAGCTGGCCATTGACGACATCATGAAAGCCGCCGGGGAGGGCAAGCTGGAGGAGGTCTTCGGCTCCGGCACCGCCGCCGTGGTCTCGCCAGTGAAAAAGCTGGACTACGAGGACCGGTCCGCCTTTATCAACAACGGTGAGATCGGGCCTTTGACCCAAAAGCTGTATGACACCATGACCGGCATGCAGTGGGGCAAGATCGCCGACACCAAGGGCTGGATCGTCCCAGTCTGCTAAATCAAAAAAGCGGCTCCGCCGCTTTTTTTGATTGGGTCCGCCGCCCCTGGGAAAGCGGATTCCCGTCCCTCGCATGTGGCGGCAAACTCCGCGGGACTTTTTCATCTAAAACAGCGCGGGTCAAAATTGACCCGCGCTGTTTTCCGGCAATATGTTCTATGTCTTCGCCTGGATCTGGGCGCCGCACTTGGGGCAGGTGATCACAATCCTCCCCTTCCCTATAGGCACCCGGCAAATCGTCTTGCAGTTTTTACAGGTGAAGTACCTGTGTTCTCTGTCGGCGCGGCGGGCGGCGGCATTCCTCCGGCCGCTTTTGATCCTCCAGGTAAAATTGACCCACCTCTGGTTTTCCGCCCTGCGCTTGTAGAGATTCTTGGAGAACATTCTGGCAAAGATGTAAATCATCAAGACAAAGAGCATTCCCTCAAAGATACTGGTTACCAGATGGTTTTTTAACAGCACATTGAGTGTGATCTCCACCAGCCACAGTCCCAGATAGGCGTAAAACAGCGCCCGATTCAGCTGGTCCATACCGTTGCGGCCATACATAAACTGGGCCGCCCCATTCCGCATCCTCTGGAAAATGCCCATACTCCCGAACCCCTTTCCGGCGCTCTGCCGCCGCTGCGTATCTTCTTTTTATATTCTACTCGCAATTTTCCCGCCAGACAACTGTTTGACGGCGGAATTTACAAAATAGTCATTTATTTTTACAGCTTTGTATGGTATATTTACTGATTGTCAAAAAATAAAAATAAAGGAAGTGTATCCAGTTTATGGCTAAGAGGCAATTTAAGGCGGAATCCAAACGGCTGTTGGACCTGATGATCAACTCCATCTATACCCACAAGGAGATTTTTCTCCGTGAGATCATCTCCAACGCCAGCGATGCCTGCGACAAGCTGTGCTATCTGGCCCTTACCGACAGCGGCGTGGGAATGAACCGCAAAGACTTTAGCATCCATATCGCTGTGGACAAGGAGGGCCGTCTCCTCACCGTCTCCGACAACGGCATCGGCATGGACAAGGAGGACCTGGAGAACAACCTGGGCGTCATCGCCTCCTCCGGTTCCTACAAATTCAAGCAGGATCTGCCTGACGACGCCAAGGACACCGACGTCATCGGCCAATTCGGCGTGGGCTTTTACTCCGCGTTCATGGTGGCGGACCACATCACCGTAGTCACTAAGAAATACGGCGCGGAAAGCGCTTGGATGTGGCAGTCCTCCGGAGCCGACGGGTACTCCGTCACCGAATGTGAGAAGGAGACTGTGGGCACCGACATCATCATGCACATCAAACCTGACACCGGCGATGACAAGTACGGCGAATTCCTGGAGTCCTGGCGAATCCAGGAACTGGTGCGGAAGTACTCCGACTACATCCGCTTTCCCATCCGCATGGAGGTCTCCAAGACCCGGAAGAAGGAGGACTCTCCGGAGGACAAGCCGGAGTATGAGACCTATACCGAGGTGGACACTCTGAATTCCATGGTGCCCATCTGGCAGCGGCGAAAATCCAGCGTGAAGCCGGAGGAATACAATAAATTTTACCGGGACAAATTCCGCGACTACTCCGATCCCCAGCGGGTCATCGCCGTGTCCGCCGAGGGGGCGGTGACCTATAAGG
This sequence comes from uncultured Oscillibacter sp., assembly GCA_910588005.1. Taxonomy (GTDB): domain Bacteria; phylum Bacillota; class Clostridia; order Oscillospirales; family Oscillospiraceae; genus Oscillibacter. The sequence continues at coordinate 46,281 of CAJUQM010000008.1, read as the reverse complement.
CGCTGCTGTTCGTCCCCGGAGCCACCCCCTACGATTACTACACCAAGGAGTACGAAAAAGGCCTTCAGCTCTACTCCAACGGCGTGCTCATCATGGACAAGTGCGCCGATCTGCTGCCGGACCACTTCCGCTTTATCCGCGGCGTGGTGGACTCCCCGGATCTCTCTTTGAATATCTCCCGGGAGCTGCTCCAGCACGACCGCCAGCTGAAAGTCATTGCCGCCAACCTGGAGAAGAAGATCAAGGCCGAGCTTTCCAAGATGCTCAAAGACAGCCGGGAGGACTACGAAAAATTCTGGAAGAACTTCGGACGCCAGCTAAAGTACGGCGTGGTAAATGAATACGGCCGGTATAAGGACCTGCTGCAGGACCTGCTGCTATTCCACTCTTCCACAGAGAAAAAGCCGGCGACGCTGGAGGAATATGTCTCCCGGATGAAGGCGGAGCAGAAATACATCTATTATGCCGCCGGAGAAACCCTGGAGAAAATTGACCGTCTTCCCCAGACAGAATCTCTGCGGGACGCGGGAACAGAGATCCTCTACTTCACCGAGGAAGCCGATGAATTCTGCGCTCAGACCCTTCATGCATATAAGGAGAAAGAGTTCCGTTCCGTGCTGGACCAGGAGGTGGAAGAGGGGGCCGAGAAAAAGGCCGAGGAAGCCGCCACCGCCCACAAGGCCGTGTTCGACTTTGTAAAAGAATCCCTGGGAGAGGCGGTAAAAGAGGTCAAGGCCAGCGCCCGTCTAAAGTCTCACCCGGTGTGTCTCACCGCCGGAGAGGGCCTCAGTTTTGAGATGGAAAAATACTTCCAGGCCGTCCAGCCCGACGCCGCCCTGAAAGCCGACCGGATTTTGGAGCTGAACGTGGACCACCCCGCCTTCCAGGCCCTGGAGAGCGCCGTCACCGCTGACCCGGAGAAGGCGAAAAAATACGCCTCGCTTCTCTATAGCCAGGCGCTCCTCATCGCGGGGCTGCCCCTGGACGACCCCTCCGGTTACACGGATCTGGTATGTGAGCTGATGAAATAAACCTAAAGACAATCTAAACGCCGTGCAAAGTAAAGGGGCGGACACGTTTAAGGCGTGTCCGCCCCTTTGGAGCAAGCGTCCGGCTTCAGTGCAAAGCAATCCCCAATCCCCCAAGTCCCGCAGGGAAAAGAGAAGACCCGGGAAAAGCCCTTGCAGGTTTTCCCCCGCGGTTTCAACCGGCCCGCCTACAGGCGCCGGTTTCGGTGCGGACATTTTCGGGATTCGCGAGGAAGAGGTGTCTGCGGGGACTCTGCGGATTCCCCCTGCGGGATTCCAATCCGCCTGGCACCAAAAAGAGAGACAGGCAATGCCTGTCTCTCTTTTTGGCGGAGAAGGAGGGATTCGAACCCTCGAGACCCTTTAGGGGCCTACATGATTTCCAATCATGCGCCCTCGACCAACTAGGCGACTTCTCCATAGCTGCTCCAGTGCTCTCCGGTATGCACTTGTCCCCTGCCAAAATTGACAGCGTTATTATTATACCAAAGCTTTTCCCAAAGTCAAGTCCTAATTTTCAAAATCCCCAAAAATATCCTCGACAGTATTTTTTGCCAGCCTCTGGGAAAATGCCGGACTTTGTGATATACTATGGACGTTGCAGCCGATCCGGCGGGATTCCAAAGCGGCAACTCCCGCTGCCGCTCTCTGCGCTTTTGGCTGTAGTTCACAGCTGCCTTAGCGGCACGGAAAGGAGCGGCTCTGCTTGGAGATTGTCAGCGGCGTCAGCAATTGGAAATTGACCGTCCGCCGGGAAGCAGCGGGACTCACTGTCCTGCGGGCGGTTACCTGCGATTTCTTTGCCGCTCTGCCTGAAAAACTGTGGGGACTGCCGGTGACGGCCCTCGGGGACCGCGCACTGGCGCCCGGCGCCAGGCCGGCCGCAGGACAGGAGGCGCAGGTGTCCTGCGGCCCTGCGGCAGCGGACGCCGTATGGGATAACCGGAACCTTCAAAAGCTGACGCTCCCCGCCTCTGTGGAGTATGTGGGGGACTATGCCTTTTTTAACTGTATAAATCTGAAAACTCTATGCCTGGGGGACAGCGTGCGCCGCTGGGGCGGCGGAGCCATTATGAACTGCCGCCGGCTGGACAGTTTTCAGGTGGACTGTACCGGACAGGAGGGCGGGCTGCTCGCCTACTTTGCCGGTGAGCTGCCGGGGGAATTGGATATCACACTGCGGCGCGGCGGTGAACCTTTTGCACGGCTGATTTTCCCGGAGTATGTGGAGGTCTATGAGGAAAACTGTCCCGCCCACCATTTTGACTATAATATTTACGGCGCCGGATATGGCTATCACCACTGCTTTTATCAAAAAAAGCTGGACTTCAAATCCTATGACGCCCTGTGGCGCCCGATGCTGTCCACGGAACACGACAGCGGCTGCGCCCTTCGGCTGGCCTGGTGGAGACTGCGGTACCCGGAGGGACTGACGGACCGGGCAGCGGCGGACTATCGCGCCTATCTCCAAGCCCACGGACTGGAAGCGCTGCGGTACCTGCTGTCTCTGCGGGACCCCTCGGCTCTCCCGCTGCTGCTGGAGGAGATCTCCCCAGACCGGGAATCTCTGGCGGCGGCCTGTTCCCTGGCCCGGCAGAATCGGGACGCCGCCGCCTTGGCGCTGCTGCTGGAGGAGCGGCACCGGCGGTTCCCGGCAGAGGAGGAGGACCGGTTTTCCCTTTAAATCGGAAACCCCCGGCGGCCGGCTCCCAATTCCAGCTAATTTCAAATTGAAGCGGAGTGTTTTGATGCGGCGGTCCTATGCAAATATTGGGCGTGAAATTCTCTCTGCCGCCCGGAACGAACTGTATATGAACCTGCCCTATTTGGACGCGGCACTGTGCGCGCTGGAATTCCGGCCCGGCGGTGAGATTACTCTCTCCCTGGCCACAGACGGAGACACGCTGTATTACGATGGGGCGTGGCTGGCCGACCGGTACCTCCGCTCCCGGACTCTGGCCAACCGGGCCTACCTCCACGTTCTCCTCCACTGTATGCTGCGCCACCTGGGGAAAAAGCGGGGGCGGGCCTCTTCGCTGTGGGATCTCGCCTGCGACGTGACGGCGGAGAGCATTTTGGACAGCCTGGACTATCCCTGCCTGGCGGGAAGCTCCGCTCCTATACGGGAAAAATTTTACGGCGAATGCCGGATGGACATGCCGGTGCTCACCGCCGAGGGGATTTACCGCCGCCTTCTGCGGCTGGCTCTCCCGGAATACGAGCTGGCGCGGCTCCAGCGGGAATTTCTGGTGGACGACCACGGCCTGTGGGACCCTGAAAAGCGGGATGGCAAGGAACGGCTCCAGCGGCAGGACGAGAAGTGGAAGGGCCTGTCGGAAAAGACCCGCACCGGTATGGAGACCGTGCTGGCCGGGCAATCCACCGGGGGAGAGTCTGTATTGCAGCAAATCCAAGTGGCTGTCCGGGAGGATGTGGATTACCGGGCGTTTCTGCGGCGGTTTGCCGTACCCCGGGAGGTCATGGAGGTAGACGGCGACGCCTTTGACTACGGTTTTTACGCCTATGGCCTGCGCCTTTACGGCAACATGCCCCTGGTGGAGCCGCCGGAGACCCGGGAGCAGCGGCGGATCGAGGACTTCGTCATCGCCGTGGACACCTCCATGTCCACCTCCGGAGATCTGGTGCGGCAGTTTCTTGCCTGTACCTATGCCATTTTGCGCAGTACAGAGACCTTTACGCGGAAGGTAAACATCCGTATTTTACAGTGCGACGACCAGGTCCGGTCCGACACAGCACTGGATAGTCTGGAAGGCCTAAAACGGTATATGGAGAATTTCCAGCTCTCCGGCGGCAGCGCCACGGATTTTCGCCCGGTGTTTGAACATGTGGACCGTCTGCGGCGGGAGGGGGCTTTTACCAGCCTCCGGGGCCTTGTCTACTTTACCGACGGCATGGGAACTTATCCCCAGAGACGCCCGCCCTGGGAGACGGCCTTCATCCTGCTGGAGGAGCCGCCCCTGTCGGTCCGGACGCCGCCCTGGGCGATCCGGCTGGTGTTGGGTCTGCCGGGGTTGGAAAAGGCCGTTCAGGAGGCGGCGGAGGAAAACCTCATCGATTTGAGTGAACTGCCGCAGCTCTGACGTCCGATACGGGAGGCAGCAATTATGGTCATCCGAAAATACCGTCCCTCCGACTGCCGGGAACTGGCGGAGCTCTTTTATCAGACGGTCCATACCGTCAACGCCGCCGACTACACCAAAGAGCAGCTGAACGCATGGGCCGGCGGCAATGTGGACCTGCCTGCGTGGAACAAATCGTTTTTGGAGCACATCACCCTGGTGGCGGTGGAGGGCGGCCGGATCACCGGCTTCGGAGATCTGGATCCCCCCGGCTATCTGGACCGGCTGTATGTCCACAGGGACTTTCAGCGCCAAGGCGTCGCCTCCGCTATCTGCGGCGCGCTGGAACAGGCCGCCGGCATGAATACGATCACTACCCACGCATCTATTACAGCGAGGCCCTTCTTTGCGCGCAGGGGCTATATTGTAAAGCGGAAACAGCGCGTTGTGCGAAAGGGGATTTCTCTGACCAACTATGTGATGGTAAAATACCCGGAGAAAGAATCCGCCCCACAGTAGGCCCCGTCCCCGCGGCGTCCTCGTAGCTTTTCCCGGGCATGGGCGTAAACGCCGCCTGCGGTTTTCACAGTAAAAAGGAGTGTGACCATGAACATCAAACAGGCAAAACAGGAGATTGCCAATACTCTGCGGGCATATCTCGCCCGGGACGCGCTGGGGAATTACCTGATTCCCGCCGTCCGCCAGCGGCCCGTGCTGCTGATGGGTCCCCCAGGCATCGGCAAAACCCAGATCATGGAACAGATTGCGGCGGAGAATAACGTAGGGCTGGTCGCCTACACCATCACCCACCACACCCGTCAGAGCGCCATCGGCCTGCCCTTTATCGAAAAACGGACCTATGGCGGAGAAGCGTTCTCCGTTACAGAGTACACCATGAGCGAGATCCTGGCCTCGGTATACCAGCTGATGGAGCGGACAGGGCTGCGGGAGGGCATCCTCTTTCTGGACGAGATCAACTGTGTCTCCGAAACGCTGGCCCCGATGATGCTGCAATTTCTGCAGTGCAAAACCTTTGGAAACCAGCGCCTTCCGGAGGGGTGGCTCATCGCGGCGGCGGGCAATCCGCCGGAATACAACAAGTCCGTACGGGATTTCGACGTGGTGACACTGGACCGGGTAAAGCGCATCGATGTGGAGGAGGACTTTGCCGTCTGGAAGGAATATGCCCGGCAGAGGAACATCCATGGGGCGATCATCTCCTATCTGGACATCAAGAAGGACCACTTCTACCGCATCGAAACCACGGCGGACGGGCTGCAATTTGCCACCGCCCGGGGATGGGAGGATCTGAGCGAACTAATCCGCGCATACGAAACATTGCATCTCCCGGTGGGCCGGGAGGTGGTGGGGCAGTATATTCAGCTGCCCCGCATCGCCAAGGATTTTACCAACTACCTGGAGCTGTACTACAAGTACCGGCGAACCTACCATGTGGAGGACATTCTAAAGGGGACATGGCAGCCGGTCACCGTCTCGGAGCTTCGGGCCGCGCCCTTTGACGAGAAGCTCTCCGTCATGGGGCTGGTGCTCTCCCGCCTCAGCGGGGAATCCCGAAACACCCGGCTTCAGGACGGCCTGACCGCCGCGCTTCACGCCGCGCTGTCGGAGTTCAAGGCCCGGATTGAATCGGAGGAACCCCAGGCGGTGCTGACCGGGCTGATCCGGCAGCGGCAGGAGCAGCAGCGGCGGGCCAAAGAGGCCGGACACCTGGACAGGGAGTCCCGGGACCTGGGCCAGCGGGAAATCAATCTGCTGGAGACATACCGCCAGGGGCTGGCTCGGGAGGCGCTGTCCACACCGGCGGCAGCTATGGACGCCGTCCGGGACTGGTTCTCCCGGGAGACCGAGCTTCGAAAGCGCCTGGGCCAAGCCACCGGAGCTATGTTTGCCAACGCCTTCCGCTTTCTGGAGGAAGCCCTTGGCCAGAGCCAGGAGCTGGTCATCTTTGTGACCGAAATCACCGCGGGATATGACACCAGCTGGTTCGTGGAGAATTTCGGCTGCGAGGCGTATTTCCGCCACAACCAGGAGCTTTTGTTCGACAGCACCCGCCGCCGGATTCGGGACGAAATCGCCGCCGTCAGAGCGGCTGAATTGGAGGAAATGCAGCATGAATGAGGCGATGAAGCGTGTAGAGGCCGTCCTGGACGAGAGCGTCCGGCCCGCCCTGCGGTCGCATGGCGGAGAGATTGCGGTTGACCGCCTGGAAAACGGCGTGCTGTACGTGAAACTGCTGGGACAGTGCGCCGGATGCCCCTCGGCAGACCTGACCAACGAGATGGTGGTGGAGGCGGAACTGGTAAAGGCCCTGCCGGATCTGGTGCGGAAGGTGGCGGTCGTGCAGACCGTCAGTGACGAGCTGTGGGAGCAGGCGAAAAAGCTACTGCGGGAACACCACCTGTAACGGACCGGAAGTCACCGTTTTCTGCCAAGATACCGGCGCACCTTTCCGCTGTACTTTAAATATTCCTCCCCAAATGCCTCCGCCAGGAAGCGCTCTTCAACATTTACAATTTGCAGATGCAGCATTGCCGCGGCGAATATAGAGGCCAGCAGCAGCACCCAATTAAAAAACATGACCGCAATGCCGATATATACAAGGTCGAACCCCAAAAAGGCGGGGTTCCTGCTAAGTTGGTAGATGCCGCCTGTTACAAGTTTCGTCTCTTCCGTCTTTGGGACGCCCGCTCTCCAGCTATCCTGCATGGTCAGCACCGAGACGATAAACACAGCGGTCCCAACAACCCCTATAAACGCCCCGGCAATTCTTACGGCTATTGGAAAAGAACCGGTGTTCAAAGCGATGCTCACAGCCTCTGCGGCAAGCGCCATATATGCGGCCGCCTTCATTGTCAATTCTATGGCCTTTGCGGAACCGGTTTTTCCCTTGCCGGTCTGGTCGGTCCGAATTCCCCTCCCTCTCTGTCTTGCCGCCTTAGCAATATAGCATCCGTAAAAGAGCAGTAAAATCCCCATACCCGTTATCTGAAACCTCACAGCCGCAGCCCTCCCCCATTGCCGGTTGATTGGTCTTATGATACCACGGGTGCCGGTTCCGCTCAATACGCTTTTTAAGGCTGCCGCCGCACACCGGCCATGATTCTTTAAAGGCAGAACAGGAAAACAAGGGCTTGCCATTTGAGGAGAATTTGCTATAATAAAAACATCGAACCAGACATTCTGCGTGAACAGGAGTGGACGATATGATCAACGGAATCTCCGGCCTGAATTTCTACTATAACCCCTATCAAGGCGGCGGTCCCGCCGCGTCGAAATCCTTGGGGCCGTCTCAGAATACACAGAAAACCTCCGGCGTTTGGATGGCCCATAAGCCCGCCTCTCCGGAAACTCCGGTGCAGCCTGTGCGTCCCGTCCCCGCGATCAGTCCCAATGAAGCCGGTTCCGCCCGGCTTGGGCTGCCTGTCCGCCAAGGGGCGGACCCGGTGGAGATGGCCGTGCGGATGCGCATTCAATACGGCGAACCCACTCCCGAAGGCGTCCGGCAGCCGGACGGCGCCGCCCCCGGTCTTGGCGCGGAGAGCGTTCAGAAGGCCGCGGAGGAGGGCGAGTGCCAGACCTGCAAGGAGCGGAAGTATCAAGACGGCTCCGACGACGCCGGAGTTTCCTTCAAAACCCCCACCAAGATCGATCCGGACCAGGCCGCCTCGGCGGTCCGGGGGCACGAGATGGAACACGTGGTCCGGGAACAGGCCAAGGCCCAGCGGGAGGACCGGAAGGTCGTCAGCCAGAGCGTGACCTACCACACCGCCATCTGCCCGGAGTGCGGCAGGGCCTATGTCTCCGGCGGCACCACCCGCACAGTCACCGCCGCCAAATCAGACTCCCAGGCAGACCAGCAGCCCTCCGGTCAGTCCCGCGCCCCCTTTTCTGCCGTAGCATAACGAAACAGCCGCCCTGTGGGAAATCCCCATGGGACGGCTGTTCTCTTGATCTAAGACGCCTTTTCCTCCCCTGTCTTTTCAAGGGGGATGTCCGATGGAACCATCGAAAGCGCATCGGGAGGGGGTGTCCTCGCAGTCTCTCCCGCAGGATTCCAGCCGGCCCGCCCCAGAGGCCGCCTTTTGCCTGCGGCAAAAGACAGGAACCAAAAAGAGAGACACGCAATGCGTGTCTCTCTTTTTGGAGTAAGGAGTTAAAATCGATTTTCTTTCGAGATTGCGCCCAAAACCAAATCGAAGCGGGTTCGATTTGGAAAGGAGGAGCAGCGCAATGAGCGCGCTCTGACTTTTGAAAAAGTCGGAGCAAGCGATATGTAGCTTGCTCCGACGTGGAGCGGCTGATGGGAGTCGAACCCACCTATGCAGCTTGGGAAGCTGCCGTTCTACCGATGAACTACAGCCGCGTCAACGCTGTTCATTATAACAGCTCTTTTTGGAAAATGCAAGACGAAAATTGCCGTTTTCCCATTTTCGGCAAAAACCGGCGGACACCCTGTGTCCGCCGGCCTTATGCAGCGGTCCTTCCGGGTCGCGTTATTCCTCCACGTCCTTCAGACGGTCCAGGTAGAGGCTGGCCGTGCAGCTCTGCTCCGGGGCGGCGTCTTTAAACTGAGCCACATTCAGAGCGCTCTCCTTGATGGGACGGATCGTGCCGGCTCCGGCCACACAGCCGCCAGGGCATCCCATGCCCTCCAGCAGATAGCCGTCCCGTTTGCCCGCCTTGGCCATGGCCAGCATTTTCCGGCAGTTTTTCAGCCCGTCGCCATACTCAATTTTGACCTCCCGGTCCGGATCAATGTGCTTGATGGCCTCCACCACAGCGGCGGCTACGCCGCCGCCCACGGCAAAACCGCGGCCCATTCCGGTGCCTTCGTTCATATCATCCTCGGGATTGGCCCGCAATTTGGAAAAGTCGATGCCCACGGCGTCAAACATGCCCTGCAGCTCCTCAAAGGTCAGCACAAAATCCACATCGGAGCGGACCGTGCGCCGGTTGGCCTCCAGCTTCTTTGCCGAACAGGGACCCACAAACACAATCCGGGCGTCAGGATGGTCCTTTTTCACCATACGGGCCGTGATCACCATGGGGGTCAGGGCCATGGAAATATAATCAGCAAACTCCGGATAGAGCTTCTTGGCCATAACGCTCCAAGCGGGACAGCAGCTGGTCCCCATCCAGGGCTGCTTGGCCGGCACTTCCTCCAGGAAATCCCTGGCCTCTTCCACAGTGCACAGGTCCGCGCCAATCGCCACCTCTACCACGTCGTAAAAACCCAGGACATGCATGGCGGCCTTCAGCTTGGCGGGAGTGGCGTCTTTGCCGAACTGGCCCACAAAGGCGGGCGCCACGCAGGCAATGACCTTTTCGTTTTTTCGAAGGGCCTGGCACACCTGGTAGATCTGGCTCTTGTCGGCAATCGCGCCAAAGGGGCAGTTCACCAGGCACATGCCGCAGGAGACGCATTTGTCATAGTTGATCTTCGCCCGGCCCAGCTCGTCAGACTCAATGGCGTCCATGCCGCAGGCGGCGGCACAGGGCCGCTCGATCTTGCTGATGGCCCGGTAAGGGCACTGGTTGAAGCACTTGCCGCATTTGACACACTTGTCCTGGTCAATATGGCAGTGCTTATCCTTATCCAGATAGATGGCGTCTTTGGGGCAGACATTCATACAGGGGTGGGAGATACAGCCCTGGCAGTTGTCGGTGATGCGCAGCTGTTTGGTGGGGCAGGCATTGCAGGCGTAGGGGATGATGTTGACCAGGGGGTTTTCAAAGTGCTTGTTGGACTTCTCCGCCCACTGAATATCCTCGCTGATGGGAGTGGCGTCTCCGGCGTAGCGCATGTTCAGGCCCATGGCCAGACGCACCCGCTCCTCCACGATAGCCCGCTCCAGGAACACGTCGTGGCGGTGGTGGGCCACGTCGCCCTGGATCATCTTGAAGGGAATCTGGTCGGCCTGCCGGGGATCGCTGCCCTCAAAGGCCAGACGGGCGACTTCCTTAAATACGCTGCGGCGGATGTCGTCTACTGCGCTGTGCACTCCTCGCATAAATCATTCCTCCGTGTTTCCCCGGGCGGCATCAGGCCGTCCCGGAAACTCTGTATAGCGCCATTATATAAAATCCCCTGCTGTTTTGCAAGAACATCTTCCAGGAAACGGCGGAAAACGCTGGTTTTTCCCCTCTCCAAGGCGTTAAAAAACAACAAGCACGGCGGTGCGCCCATATACCGGGTCCGCACCGCCGTGCTTGGAGAGAAAAAAGAAATGAGAGGGAGTTTTCCTCCTTGGAGGATGGCTTTATCTTAACCAGGAAATATGAAAAGAACCTTGATTTTTTTTAAACATTCTGTAAACTCCACTTTTTCAGCACCGTTTCAGGTTAAGGATTTATCATGCGCTTCATTGACGAACCCGCCGAATGTGCTATAATAGCCGCAGAGCGGTTATTATTTAGACTAAAAATATATGGATATGGCGTATGGCGCGCGGCATTCTCTGCCCGCGCCGCCATATGCCCGGCAGCGCGCCGCGCTTATCATAACGAATAATTTTAGGAGGACTCTTTACGATATGGAGATGGACTGGAGACAGAGACGAACCGTGACAATACTGACCGCCGTTTTGCTGGTCCTGCTGGCCGCGATTCTGGTTGTTCTGGGGATCCGCTACCGGGAAAACCGGCAGGAGACGCCGGAGGATCCGGACGTTTTGGCGGCCGCGTCCATCACATCCGGCGAATACTCCTCCTTGATCTACAGCAACGGCAGCACTACGTTGTCCTTCATTGTGGATGAGGGTGGAAGCTGGGTCTGGGATAACGACCCAAAATTCCCCCTGAAGCAGGACACGGTCAACGCCATTCTGGGGCTGCTGATGAATTGGCGGCCCCAGCAGACCCTTGCCGCGGAGGAGGATTTAAGCGCCTACGGCCTGGATGAACCCACCGGTTTTCTGACCCTCTCCGGAGAGAGCGGCGCCCTTCGAACCCTGTCCTTCGGCAAGGTTACGACCGATGGCGGCAGCCGTTATGTCATGGAGCAGAGCGATCCCTCCACGGTATACATCGTCGCAGACACGCTGTTTGCCTATATGAGCGTCCCCATCTATGACATGATGGAGCTGCCCGTCCTGCCGGTGCTGGAGGAGTCCGCCATCCGTTCCATCCTCCTCCGCGGCCCGGAGGGGGAGGACGGCACCCCCGCCCTTGTCACCGTATTCACCACCGCCAAGCGCAGCGGTGACGACGGTCCTGTCACCTGGCTCCAAGGCAGCGAGAACATCACCTCCAACGAGACCGTCCGGGCCTTATTGGAAGATCTTCGAACGCTGTCCCTGACCAAATGCGTGGACTATGACCCCTCCGACGAGGCCGCTTCCATCTGCGGTTTTGACGCGCCGCCGGCGGCTTTGACGGTCAACTACGCTTCGCCTACCGGTACGGAGGAGTCCTTGACCCTAACGGTCGGCAACACCGTGCTGGACGGCTCCGGCCGCTATGTCCGCCTGGACGGCAGCTCCACGATCTACTCCCTGCCCACTGCCGCCCTGGACCCGCTGATGCGGGTGGCTGTCAATGGGCTGGATATGACGGAGTAATCTCTGACAAGGAGGCTTTTCATGCGCGTATTGGTGGTAGAGGATGAAATCCGGCTGGCCGCCACACTTCAGGACCTGCTGGAGATGAACGGCTGCACCGCCGACGTCTGCCATGACGGGGAAGCCGGACTGGACAACGCCCTAAGCGGCATCTACGATGTGGTGCTGCTGGACGTGATGCTGCCCCGGATAGACGGCTTTACCGTGCTGCGCCGCCTGCGGGAGTCCGGCAGCGCCGTTCCGGTTCTGATGCTGACCGCCCGGTCCGAGGTGTCGGACCGGGTCACCGGGCTGGACAGCGGCGCGGATTACTATCTGACCAAGCCCTTTGAACCCAAAGAGCTGCTGGCCTGCGTCCGGGCGCTGGCCCGGCGGCAGCCGGAGCTGCGGGGCGGCGTCTTAACCTGCGGTGATCTCAAGCTGGAAAAGGACGCCTTCATCCTCTCCTGCGGAGAGCGGTCCGTCCGTCTGAGCCGCAAGGAATTCGACATGATGGAACTGCTGATGCTAAACCAAAAGCAGGTCCTCACCAAGGAGAGCCTGCTTTTGAAAATCTGGGGCTACGAATCCGACGCGGAGGATAACAACGTGGAAGTCTATATCTCCTTTCTGCGAAAAAAACTGAGCCATCTCGGCTCCGAGGTGAAGATTAAGACCATCCGCATGGTGGGCTACTGCCTGGAGGGCGGCGGGGAATAACCCCTCCGCCCCTTTTTCAATTTTTCAAAAAGGGGGGAACCGCCTTGATCCGGAAACTACGGCTGAAATTTGTGGCCATCTGCATGGTCCTGATCACCGCTGTCCTGGCGGTGGTCCTTTTGTCCGTATACTTCGCCATGCAGCGCAACATCCAGGACCTGAGCCGCCAGCTGCTCTATCGAGTGATTCAGCAAAGCGCCTCCCACCGTTCGGAGATCGCCATCTCTCTAGATCGGGACCGGCTGGTGTACCTGCCCTATTTCACGGTGGACGTCTGGGGCGCTACGGCCTATGTCACCGGCGGCACCTACGGCGACCTGGAAAACACGGCGGAGCTGGCCGCCATCTTGAAGGACTGCCTGGGGCAGAACCAGCGGGAGGGCGTTGTCCAGGCGTATCACCTGCGCTATCTGCGGCAGGACAACGGACTCTATGAAAAACTGGCCTTTGCGGATATGTCGATGGAACAGGCCATGCTCCGGGAGATGATGGGCAGCTATCTGGTGATCGGCGCGGCGGCGCTCCTCCTGCTGCTGGGGGTGGCGGTGCTGCTGTCCTGGTGGGCCACCCGCCCGGTGGAGCGGGCCTGGCGCCAACAGCGCCAGTTTCTCTCCGACGCCTCCCACGAACTGAAAACCCCCCTGACCGTCATCCTCTCCAACGCGGAGATGTTGGGGGCTTCGCCTCTGGAGGAGCGCCCCGCCCGCTGGGCGGACAACATCCGCTCCGAATCCCGGCGAATGAAATCCCTAGTAGAGCAGATGCTGACCCTGGCCCGGGCGGACAACATGTCCCCTGCCGCCGTCTTTGGCGAGGTCTCCCTGTCCGAGATAGCCGAGGACTGCGCCCTCGCCTTTGAACCGGTGGCCTTTGAGGCGGGAAAGCCCCTGGAGTACCGTCTGCCGGAACGCCTCCTCGTACCGGGGGACGGGGAGAAGCTCCGGCAGCTGGTCTCCATCTTGCTGGACAACGCCATCAAATACGGCGCTCCCGGCGGGGCGGTGGCGCTGTCCCTGGAAAAAAGAGAGCGGCAGGCGGTGCTGGCTGTCTCCAACCCCGGGGAGATCCCCGCCGGGCAGCTGCCGCGGCTGTTTGAGCGGTTCTACCGGGCAGATTCCTCCCGCGGGGAGCAGAGCGGCTTTGGGCTGGGACTCAGCATCGCCGCCGCCGTGGCCCGGGAGCACCGGGGGACTCTGCGGGCCGAGAGCGCCGGGGGAACGACGCGGTTTATCTTCACAATGCCGTTAAAACGGTGACGGCTCCCGCAAAATCCCCCGTTAAAAACCGTAAGAAATTTGTAAGAATTCTGTCAAGTTGTTTGTAAGAATCCCCTGTTATGATATTCCCAGCTCAACGGGAGGCTGACACTATGAACGAATGTATTCTCGTCGTGGATGACGATCCCGAGATCGTGGGCGCCATCTCCATCACCCTGGAGCGGGAGGGATACCAAGTCCTGAGGGCCTATAACGGCATGGAGGCTTTGGACTGCGCGCTGAACCCCGCCGTCCGCCTGATCATCATCGACGTGATGATGCCGAAGCTGGACGGATTGTCCGCCCTCATCCGCATCCGGGAACAGCGGAACCTGCCGGTCATCGTCCTCTCCGCCAAGAGCGAGGATACAGACAAGATCCTGGGACTCTCCATGGGGGCGGACGACTACGTCACCAAGCCCTACAACCCCCAGGAATTAGTGGCCCGGGTGCGGAGCCAGCTGCGGCGCTACACCCTGCTGGGAGACATCTACACGGCGAGACGGGAAGGCGTTTTGGTCAACGGGCGGCTGTCCTACGACACGTCGGAGCGGGTGCTCCGGGCCGACGGGGACGTGGTGAAGCTCACCGCCACGGAGACGAAAATTGTGGACCTGCTGTTTCGGAACCTGGGACGGGTGTTCCCGGCGGAGGAGTTGTACCGGAGGGTCTGGAACGAGGAGGGCTACGCCTGCGAGAACACGGTGATGGTCCACATCCGGCGCATTCGTGAAAAGGTGGAGCTGAACCCCAAAGAGCCAGACTATATCAAGGTGGTGTGGGGAATTGGATATAAAATGGAACGGCACGGATCATGATCCCGGCGCAGAACTGGAGTATTTTGTGGCCTCTCAGGTGCGGCAGGCGGTGGAGGCGCCGGAGGATGCACCCGGCGTCCTGGTGGTCCAACCAGGACGCCGGGCAAAAGCGGTCACCGGCTTCCTCGCCTTCTTCCTGGGCGTCACGCTGACCCTGGGGAGCCTGGGGGCCATGGCGGAGCGGCGGGTGATGCAGCGGGGCGCGGATTTAGATTGGTCCGGAGACTGGCAGAACAGCCAGGCGTTTCGGGACGAGGTCTCAAACTATCTGATGAGCTTTCTGCGCCTGGGGGCAGACGGCACGCTGGAGGGCACGGACACAGCTGTGCTGGAGGCCTGGGAGGGCGACATCTGGGTGCGGTATTACGCCGAGGCCCTGCCGGCAGGCAGTGCGCCTCTGGCCGAGATGGAATCCAGCGTCTCGGACAAGCCGGCGGACGCCGCCCTTCAGGACGACAAAAACGTTCTGTACTGCGTCATGGGCGGTGATCCACCCCAGGTGCGGTACCGCAACATCGCGGAAAACTCCGCGCGGCAGTTTCAAAACCGGAGCTTTGAGGGGTACAACTTCTATCTGACCTTTCAGGACGGCAAAGCCACTATTTTTAAGGACGGAGAAGAGATCGATGTCTATGGGAATAACGTCTATGATGGCAGCTCTCAGTGGCTTGTTCCCGGCTACAACAACTTTCCGGCGGGAGACTGGCTGGACGGCGTAACCGTCTACATGGCCGTCCGGGAGGAGCCTGTCCAGTACTGGTCCCAGGACTCCGGCGGAGGCCGGTATTACTATGGCCGGATGTACAACGTGGCCCAGCGGGTCCAGGAGGCCCGGACCTTCTATGTCCGGCAGCTTGTCCTGCTGGGCTTGGGCGCACTGTGGCTGTGCGTGTGGCTGGCGTTCCGAAAGGAAAAAAGGCTGGCGGACGTCAAAATCGCCTCCTGGACCGGCCGCGTCTGGACAGAGGTCTGGGGGCTGCTGGCGCTGATTCCCCTGGGAGGGCTGTTTGTCACCCGCAGCGGGGAGGAGCTGTACTGGGCCTGCCGGGAGATATGGTGGGGCTACGAATCCCTCTCCCTGGGACAGCTGGCCTACGGCCTGCTGAGCTTTGTGCTCTCCGGCTTTCCGGCCCTGCTGGCTCTGGGATGGGTTTTGTGGCTTGCGTGGAACAACCGGCGGTACAACCCGAGAGAACAGCGGAAGAGCCTGCTTCGCTCCCTGTTCCGGACGGTGCGAAGCCTCCTGCGGACGCTGCGCATGAAGGACCTGGAGCGGCCGGTGGAAAAGCGGCTGAACCGGGACAACGGACTTGTTCTGGCGCTGCTCCTGCTGGGGTTTACGTGTTCGCTGTTCGCGGCGGCTGTGGCGCTGGAACTCATGATGAGGAGCTACTGGTCAGTGGGGGAATGGTTCCTGCTCCTGGCGGGCTGTGTGGTGGAGGGCGCCCTGATTCTCTCCATCGTCCGCACCTTCCGGCACCGCCGTCTGCCGCAGGACCTGGGGCGGCTGAACCGGCAGATCGAATCCATCCGCACCGGGGACCTCTCAAAGCCCCTGGACCTTCCGGAGGACGCGGACCTGCGGAGCATGGCGGAGGCTCTCAACGACATCCAGTCGGGCATGAAGTCCGCCCTGGAGGAGCAGACCCGCAGTGAGCGGATGAAGGTGGAGCTGATCTCCAACGTCTCCCACGATCTGAAAACGCCCCTGACCTCCATCCTCTCCTACGCGGAGCTGCTGCGGCAGGAGGACCTGCCCCCGGCGGCGGCGGACTACGCCCGGATCATCGACGAGAAGGCCCAGCGGCTGAAAGCCATGGTGCAGGACGTGTTCGAGGTCAGCAAGGCGGCGGCGGACCAGCTGCCGGTGACCCTGGAGCGGCTGGACTTGGGAAAGCTCCTGCGGCAGACCCTGGCGGACCAGGACGGTCCCATTCAAAAGAGCGGTCTCACATTCAAGGTGGACCTTCCTCCGGAGCCAGTGATGATTGACGCCGACGGCAAGCGGCTGTACCGGGTGTTCCAGAATCTTCTGGACAATGCCCTGCGTTACGCCCTGCCGGGCAGCCGGGTATATCTGACGCTGAAAACCGCGGAGCGGGCGGCGGAGACCGCGGGCCTGGCTCAGGTCAGCATCCGCAACACCAGCCGGAACGAGCTGCCGGAGGGCGTGGACTTCACCGCCCGGTTTGTCCGGGGGGACGAGAGCCGCACCGACGGCGGCAGCGGCCTGGGGCTGAGCATCGCAAGCTCTTTCACCGAGGCCTGCGGCGGCACATTCCAGGTGGAGACCGTGGCGGACCTGTTTACCGCCGTGGTAACCTTTCCCCTGGCGGAGACAGAACAGGAGGCGGAGAGATGAAAACGCGTATTTTGGCGGCGCTGCTGGCGCTGGTCCTCCCGGCTCTGACGGGCTGCGGGCAGGTCACCGTCACGGTGGAGGCCGCCCCGCTGGCAGCGGAGGGCGGGACCGCCGCCCACATGGAGGATCCCCTTCCCCCCTCCTATGACATCTATGAGACCTTCGGCCTGGAGTACGATGAGGCGGAGGACGCCCTGTACTTCGGCGGGAAGCGGGTCCGGTACTTCTTCGACGGGGTGGACACCGGAACCGGCGGCCAGATCAGCCGGGTGGAGCACATCGACCCCTTGGGCACCGTGGATGTCCGCACAGTCCGGGAGGCGGTGGACAACGGCGACGGCAGCGTGGACCCCTTCGGCCCCCTGACGGGGCTGGAGACCGCCAGTCAGGCGGAATTTGACGCCCGGGACATCGACGCCCTGCTCCATCCCTCTATGGCGGCCACCACCGGCTGCTCCGAGAGCGGGGGGGGAGACGGAGTGCCCTTTGCGGAGATCTTCGCGGCCTACCGGGACTTCGGCGTGGAGTTCGTGGAGTCCCCGGAGGGTTCCGGCACCGGGAATGTCTACTACCTGGGGGAGCTGGCGGATGTGTTTGCCGACGTCTCCCCGGAGGGCGGATCCTTCGTATTCCACTCCCGGGACCGGGGGACCTGCAATGTCCGGACGGTCTATGACAGGGCGGGAGACCTGGCCGGCGTGGAGCGGTTCACCGGCGAGTTGGAGCTTGGATAGAGACAGACCCCCGGAGAGACTGCGTCTCTCCGGGGGTCTGTGCTTGCCTCCGGATCTCGCGGTGTGGTATGATACATGTAAATCACACGCGGGGAGGCTGAAATATGGCAGTTTACTTTTACGGCTGCGTCACGCTGGACGGATATCTGGCCGACAGGAATCACGGCCTGAGCTGGCTCTATGAGACCGGCTCCCCGGAGGAGACCGGCTATGACCGCTTTTACAGCGCCATGGACGTCACTCTCATGGGCCGGCGGACGTTTCAGGCGCTGGAGGAGGCGGGAGCCACAGCCTCCGTCTATCCCACCACGAAGAACTACGTCTTTACCCACAGGGAGTTTTCACATCCTGGGTTCACGGCGGTCTCCGGAGACGCGGCGGAGTTTGTAAGGAAATTGGGGACCGATCAAAATATCTGGGTGGTTGGCGGAAACGCCATTCTCGCGCCGCTGCTGGACCAAGACCTGGTGGACCGTATTACCGTTCAAATTGCTCCGGTGCTGCTGGGGGCGGGGATTCCGCTGTTTGCACAGACAGAGTCTCTGCGGCGGTTTCGTCTGGAGGATGTAAAAAGATACGGCCAATTTGCCGAACTCACCTGCGTCAAACCATAGCGTCCGCCTGTACCGCCGTCAAAGCAATCGTCCAAACCGTCCCTTTCCCATCGGCACGTTGACACCGCCGGAGATGCCGTCCAGCTGCACGTCCCTCAAAAGGGACTCCGGGATTTCCTGCTTGTACTTTCTTATCTTTCGTGCTATACTATTTTAGTTATAGTATCTTTTACCTGGAGGAACAGATTTTGGATCGGGAAAATGTACTGGTCCCAGAGGCGGAACTGGCCCGCCAACGGGATTTTGAAGCGCGCATCAAAGCCATGTTTGCCGGCCGGGAAGCCCACCCCACCGCCTGTGTGGACACCTTTGGCTGCCAGCAAAACGTGGCTGACGGACAAAAACTCATGGGAATGCTCCAACAGATGGGCTTCACCTTCACCGCCGACCCAAAGGAGGCGGATCTGGTGATTTTGAATACCTGCGCCGTCCGGGAACACGCGGAACAGCGGGTCTTTGGAAACCTGGGCATCCTGACCCACACAAAGCGGGAAAATCCCGAACAGATCATCGCCCTGTGCGGGTGCATGGCCCAGGAGGAGCGGGTGTCCAAACGGGTGCGGGAATCCTACCGCCATGTGGACCTGGTATTCGGCCCCCACGCCCTGTGGAGGTTTCCGGAGCTTCTCTTTGAGGTCTATGAGACGAAAAAGCGGGTTTTCTCTGTGGATGACGAACACGGACGCCTCGCCGAGGGAATCCCCGCAGTGCGGGAGGACGGCGTGAAAGCCTGGGTCTCCATCATGTACGGATGCAACAACTTCTGCTCCTACTGCATCGTGCCCTATGTCCGGGGCCGGGAGCGGAGCCGGGACCCCGCCGCCGTACTGGCGGAGGTCCGGCAGCTGGTGGAGGCGGGATACAAGGACATCACCCTCCTGGGCCAGAATGTGAACTCCTATGGAAACGACCTGGACCTCACATACGACTTCGCAGACCTCCTGTCTGAAATCGACCGGATTCCCGGGGAGTACCTGATCCGCTTCATGTCCAGCCACCCCAAGGACGCCACGGAAAAGCTCTTTGACACCATGGCCCGGTGCGCCCATGTGGCAAAGCAGCTGCACCTGCCCTTTCAGTCCGGCAGCGACCGGGTCCTCAAGGAGATGAACCGGCGGTACACACGAGAGCAATATCTGAGCCTGATCCGCTACGCCCGCGGCGTGATGCCGGGGCTGGTGGTGACCAGCGACGTGATCATCGGCTTTCCCGGCGAGACGGAGGCGGAGGCCATGGACACGGTCTCTCTGGTGGAGGAGGTGGGCTTTGACGCCCTCTTCACCTTCATCTACAGTCCCCGCCCCGGGACGAAGGCGGCGGAGCTGCCAGACCCGGCCAGCCGGGAGGAGAAGCAAAAATGGTTTGACAAGCTCCTGGAGGTGCAGAATGCAAAGTCGGCGGCGCTCCACGCCGGGTATGTGGGAAAGACCCTCCGGGTGCTGGTGGATGGCACAAGCGATGACCCCGCCTACCCCCTGTCCTCCCGGACGGAGGGGAACCGGCTGGTGCGTCTCGCCGGGAGTGAAAGCCTGATCGGACAGTTTATCACGGTCAGGATCACGGGGAGCAATACCTGGGCGCTCTATGGAGAGACGGTGTGACCGCTTGGGACGGTTTGCAGTTCTGCCGGGTGTCAGCGGTAGATCTCCTTTGCCAGCAGGAAGGCCCGGCGGGCAAGGGCCATCCTGCCTGTGCCGTCAAGTGTGGTCTGCTTGTCCTCATAATCCCGAAACAGCTCCCGCTGTTCATGGGAAAATGTTTTCTCCAAAGTTTTCATCGCCTCCATTGCCCGTTCTGATTGAATGAAATACTCCCACCCTAGATATTCCCGGTCGCGCTCCTCCAGAGCTTCCAGCAAAATCTCAATATAATCTCTCATTTTTTCTCCTTAGCAATTGACAAACACCATTGTGTTCCATATGCTTTATCATGGCAGACATTATCGTGTCTGTCAACAGAAAAAGAGGACCATATGAATTTTTCCGAACATCTTTTACAACTCAGAAAATCAAAAGGCCTCACGCAAACCGATCTCGCATTAGAGATTGGGGTCAGCTGGCGGGCCTATCAGACATATGAACGGGGCCAGCGAGACCCCAGCCTCCCCACACTAATCGCCCTGGCAGATTTCTATAATTTAAGTCTGGATGAACTGGTCTGCCGGAAGCGGTAGACGCACACCTCCACGGCCCGTGCCCCACCAGGCGCGAAGCGCGGGAAGAGAAGAAAGTCCCTGCGTCCACGCAGCAAATTTGCTGACTACCCTTCAATCGAAGCATGAGACTTCCGCAACCTCCAAAAGCGTTCTCTTTTCTCTTCCACCGTGCACGGCGTATTCTCTTTTCTCTGGCAAGACAGAGAAAAGAGAATGGGGGGTGCATTACACCAGCCATCATCATGGCTGAAATCCTCCCCGCCCGAAGGGCGGTCATCCCCCGTCCCGCCCCCGTGGGGCGAACTTCCCCGCTTACTGGGCAGTAACCAATAGAAAGAAGGTGCCAAGCATGGCAGAACTAACCCCCATGATGAAACAGTATCTGGAGATCAAAAAGGAAAACCCGGATTCCATCCTGTTCTTCCGCCTTGGCGACTTCTACGAGATGTTTGACGACGACGCCCGTCTGGCCTCAAAGGAACTGGATCTGACCCTCACCTCCCGGGACCACGGAAAGCACGCAAAGCCCGAGGAGGAGCGGATTCCCATGTGCGGCGTGCCCTACCACGCCAGCGAGGCCTACATTGCCCGCCTGATCGCCAAGGGCTACAAGGTGGCCATCTGTGAGCAGATGGAGGACCCCGCCACGGCCAAGGGGCTGGTGAAGCGGGACATCATCCGGGTGGTCACCCCCGGCACCGTCATTGACGCCGCATGCCTGGACGACAAGTCAAGCAACTTCATCTGCGGGATCTACATAGACTCCCGCTCCGCGGGGGCGGCCTTCTGCGACATCACCACCGGGAAGGCCCATCTGACCAGCTTCACCGGCAAAGACCGGGCGGAGCATGTAATCAACGAATTGGGCCGCTTCTCCCCGGCGGAGGCCATTTTGAACGACGGGGCTTTCGGAGAAGCCGCCCTGACAGAGGTCCTGCGGGAAAAATTTCACTGCCGCGTGGAAAACGGCGGGGAGCGCCGCTTTCTTTTGAATGAGGCGGAGCGAACTATCCGCAAACAGTTCGGAGACGAGGCCTTCTCCCGCCTGCCGGCGGGAACTCCTGCGGCGGCGATGGCTCTGGGCGGGCTGCTGAGCTACCTGTACGAGACGCAAAAGACCGATCTCTCCCACATCAACGACTTGGACTACTATGAGCAGGGTCGCTTCATGGAGCTGGATCTGGCGGCCCGGCGGAATCTGGAGCTGACGGAAACCCTGCGGAACAAAGAGCGGCGGGGCAGCCTCCTCTGGGTGCTGGACAGGACAAAAACGCCCATGGGCGGACGGTGCCTCCGGAGCTGGCTGGAGCGGCCGCTGCTGTCTGTCACCGCCATCCACAGGCGGAATTCCGCCGTGGCGGCACTGGTGGAGAACACCATTGCCCGGGAGGAGCTGATTTCCGCCATGTCGGGCCTGGGGGACATGGAGCGCCTGCTTGGCCGCATTGTCTACGGTACTGCCGGCGGGCGGGATCTGGCCTCCCTCCGGTCTGCTATTGAGAGGCTGCCAGCCATTCGGGAACAGCTGGCCTCCTTTTCCGACCGCCGTCTGGCGGAGCTGACGGAGGAGCTGGACACGCTGGATGGGATCGGCGGACGGCTCGCCGCGGCCATCTGCGACGAACCGCCCTTCTCCGTCCGGGAGGGCGGGTTCATCCGGGACGGCTTCCACGAAGAGGTGGACCGCCTGCGGCACATTTTAAAAAGCGGCAAAGGCGTCATCGCGGAGATCGAGGCCCGGGAGAAGGAACGGACCGGCATCCGCTCCCTGAAAATCGGCTACAACAAAGTCTTCGGCTACTATATTGAGGTCTCCAACTCCTTCCGGGGCCAGGTGCCGGAGGGCTATATCCGCAAGCAGACCCTGGCCAACGCGGAGCGGTACATCACCCAGGAGCTGAAGGATTTGGAGCATGAGATTCTCACCGCCTCGGAGCGGGCGGTGGCGCTGGAATATGAGCTGTTCACCAAGCTGCGGGAGGAGATCTCCGCCGCCGCGCCGCAGATCCAAAAAACCGCCGCCGCCGTGGCGGAGGCGGATGCCCTGGCCTCCTTCGCCGCCGTGGCCGTGCGGGGCGGCTACTGCCGCCCGGATGTGGATGAGTCCGGCGTCATCGAGATCCGGGAGGGCCGCCATCCGGTGGTGGAGCGGGTCTTGAAAGACGCCCTGTTTGTCCCCAACGATACCTTTATGAGGGAAAAAGAGGACCGGGTGTCTATTATCACAGGTCCCAATATGGCGGGCAAGTCCACCTATATGCGCCAGGTGGCGCTGATTGTGCTGCTGGCCCAGATGGGCAGCTTTGTCCCCGCCGCCCACGCCCACATCGGCATTGTGGACCGGATCTTCACCCGCATCGGCGCGTCCGACGATCTCTCCGCCGGACAATCTACCTTTATGGTGGAGATGACGGAGGTGTCCGACATTCTGCGCTGCGCCACAAAAAACTCTCTGCTGATTTTAGATGAGATCGGACGGGGCACCTCCACCTTTGACGGCATGTCCATCGCCCGGGCGGTGCTGGAGTACTGCGCGGAGAAAAAACAGGCCAGAACGCTGTTCGCCACCCATTACCACGAGCTGACCGAGCTGGAGAACACGCTCTCCGGCACGGTGAATTACAATATCGCCGTCAAGACCCGGGGAGAGGACATTATCTTTCTTCGCAAAATCATCCCCGGCGGCGCGGACCGCAGCTACGGCATCGAAGTGGCTAAGCTGGCGGGCCTGCCGGACAAGGTGCTCCGGCGTGCCCGGGAGATCTTAACGGAGCTGGAGGCGGAAAACGGGGTGCGGTATACCGCTCCCCGGCGGGAGGCGGATCAGGTGTCCCTCTCCTCTATGGGGGAGAGCGAGGTGTTGAGCGCTCTCCGCCGCTGTCAACCGGATACGCTGACCCCGATCGAGGCGATGTCTCTGCTGTATGAGCTGAGGCGGAAGCTGCAGTGAGCGGCGGCCTGCACCCTGAAACCGCTCGGAGGAATGACCATGCAAAGAAGAAAATCCGGCGCCTATATGTCCCCCGGCGAGCAGATCGGGGGGACGGTGTTTTTTGCCGTCTACCTGCTGGTGCTGCCCTTTGCCGCAGCGCCGCTGTTTGATCTGGCGGAGCTGCTGCTGGGAATTACCCTTTCCAGCGCCATGGAGACGCTGATTTACTACTATATCCTCTTAGCCGTAACGGTCATCATCTTCCACGGCTTTCTGGCCCGCACCTCCCGCCGGCTGCTGGACAACCTGGACGGCGCTGCGAAGACCGCTCTGGCGGGCCTGGTGGCGCTGTACGGACTCAATGAGCTGGCCTACCGCCTGATCCACATGGCGGTGGATACCCGCACCAATCTCAACGATGTGACCATCTCCACCCGGATCGGCGGTGCCCCGCACATGACGCTGCTGATCGTGGTGTTTCTGGCTCCTTTTGTGGAGGAAACGCTCTTCCGCGGTCTGGTTTTCGGCAGCCTGAAAGACAAGAGCCGCGCGGGGGCATATCTCGCCAGCTGCCTGCTGTTTGCCCTGCTGCACGTCTGGCAGTTCGCCGTGACCAGCCGGGACCTCACATACTTTCTGTTGATGGTGCAGTACCTGGTGCCGGGTCTGGTGCTGGCCTGGGCCTACGAGCACTCCGGCACGCTGTGGACTTCCGTTGCCCTCCACGCCGCGGCCAATGCCCTGTCGATCTGGACCATGATGGGATAAGACAATTGTTAGAGGAAATCGAAAAAGGCTATGAGTTTTTTTGACGCGCTCTGTGAAATGCTGGTCATCCTCTTCGTCATGGCCATGGGTGGTCTGGCACACCACTTGGGCTATCTGGGCGGTGATACTGACCAAAAGCTGTCCAAAGTTATTTTGAACATTACCATGCCCGCTATGATTGTGGGAACGGTCATCACCGGAGACGCCCTGCCGGAGCTGCCGGAGATCTTGGCTGTTTTAAAGGTGGCGGCCGTTCTCTATTCCCTGCAGTTTTCCTTTGCGCTGGTTCTGCCCCGATTTTTGGGCGGCACGCCGGAGCAGAGAGGGGTGTGGCGGTTCAGCCTCGCCTTCACCAATGTGGCCTTTATCGGATACCCGGTGGCGGAGGCCCTGTTTGGCCGGGATTCCCTCTTTTTCGCGGTAATCCTGGCAATGCCCTTCAATCTGCTGTCCTACACCCTGGGACCATTGATGCTCATGGGCGGCAAGCGCTTTTGCTGGAGACAGACCGTCACCCCCTGTACCGTCGCGGCGCTTATCGGCCTGTTCTTCGCCCTAACCCGCCTGCGTCCGCCGTCTATTGCAGGAGAGTGCCTGGGACTTGTGGGGGATGTGACGGTTCCCCTCTCTCTGCTGGTGGTGGGTTCGCTGCTGGCGGGCCTGCCCGTGGGACGGGTGTTCAAGTCCCCCAGGCTCTGGATCTTGTCCCTCCTCCGGCTCTTGGTGATACCGGTGGCGCTGTTTCTGATCCTGCGGGCCATGCAGGTCCCCCCTGTTGTGCTGGGCATCGCCGTGACGCAGGCCGCCATGCCTGTGCCTGTCAACGGCACTATGCTGTGCATGGAGTGCGGCGGGGACACAACGTCCATTGCCCAGGCGACGCTTTTGACCACGGCCGCCTCCATCGTCACGATCCCGCTGATCGCCGTGCTCTTGTTGTAGAAATCCATATTCAAAGCGGAGCAGTCTGCCCCCCAGACTCCCGGCTCCCGCAGGATAAATTCCCCGCCTAGGCCTTGTTTGAAAATTGGCGGAATGCCGGATTGAGACAGATTTTTTCGTCAGGCAAGGCGATTTTCCGCAGGAATCCTGACGGATTTCAGGGAAAATCAACGAAGTCCTGGTGAAAAAGATGCCCGGGGGCGGCGTTTTCTCATTTTTTAAACAAGGCCTAAGCGCAAACCTGTAAATTCCCGAGAGGAGGTTCCCCTATGCCCCACATCCGTCAACTGGAGTCCCATGTGGCCGATCTGATCGCAGCCGGCGAGGTGGTGGAACGCCCCGCCAGCGTGGTAAAGGAACTGGTCGAAAATGCCATTGACGCCGGATGTTCCGCCGTGGCGGTGGAGATTCGCCGCGGCGGCATGGGGCTGATCCGCGTTACCGACAATGGCTGCGGCATCGCGCCGGAGGAACTGCCCACCGCCTTTCTCCGCCATGCCACCAGCAAGCTCCGCACGCCGGAGGACCTGGGGTGCATCGGCACCCTGGGTTTTCGGGGCGAGGCTCTGGCGGCCATCTCGGCGGTCAGCCGGGTGGAGGTTCTCACCCGGCAGCGGGGCGCGGCCCGCGGGGCGGCCCTGCGTTTGGAGGGCGGCGTTCCGGATGCTGTGGAGGAGGCCGGAGCGCCGGAGGGCACCACCGTCTCGGTGCGGGATCTGTTTTTCAACACTCCGGCCCGCCTGAAATTCATGCGGAAGGACAGCGCGGAAACCGCCGCCGTGGCGGGTCTTATGCAGCACCTGGCCCTGTCCCATCCAAGCATCTCTTTTAAATTTATCAAGGACGGCACGGAATCCCTCCACACCCCCGGGGACGGAAAGCTGTCCTCCGCCGTCTACGCGGCCCTGGGAAGAGATTTTGCCAAGGGTCTGGTTTCCGTAGAGGGCCGCGGCGGAGAAACCGCCGTCTCCGGCTTTGTCACCGCTCCTCTCCAGGGCCGGGGTTCCCGGTCCATGCAGGTCTTTTTTGTCAACGGGCGGTTTATCAAGTCCCAACTGCTGACGGCGGCCCTGGAAGAGGGCTACCGCAACCAGATCATGAAAGGCCGGTTTCCCGGCTGTGTGCTGGCCGTAACCCTGCCCGCCCCCGCCGTGGACGTAAACGTTCATCCCGCCAAGACCCAAGTCAAGTTCGCCCGGGAGCGGGAGGTCTTTGACGCGGTGTACCACACCGTGCTGGACGGTCTTTCAAATCAAAATTCCCCCGTTCCCGTCCCGGCCCCGGAGACGCCGGCAGTCAACCCCCGCCGGGATTTCTTTCAAACCATGGATGCAGGCGCCTACCGCAAGGAGGGAAAGCCTTCCGCCTCCGCTCCAAAGGGGGGGGCGCCCCGTCCATCCTGGAATACGGAGTGGCAGGCTCCGGCCAAGCTCTCGGACAGTCAGGGCGAGGTTGCCTATCGCGTAAAATCCCCCTCTCCCTCCGCTCAGGGCAGCGCCGCCGCACCGCCGCCCGCGGCGTCCGGGTCCTCTCTGCGGGAGGGGCAATTCCGCGCAGAGCCAGCTCCACGATCAGGCCGCCTCTTCCCGCCCGCCATTCCGGCGGCAGGGCAGAAGCCGCCATTGCCGGGCCAACAGGCCATAGAACCCCAGAGAGAATCCCCCTGGCGGATCGCGGGGGAGGTGCTGCACACCTACATCGTCTGCGAGAGCGAGGACGGCTGCGTCTATCTCATTGATAAGCACGCCGCCCATGAGCGGATCAACTTTGACCGGCTAAAAGCCGCCCAAACGCCGCCCATGCGGCAGACCCTGCTCCAGCCCACGGCGGCGGAACTGAGCCGGGAGGACGGCGCGCTGCTGCTGGAAAACCTGCCCCTGCTGGACCAGCTGGGCTTCGCCTGCGAGGACTTTGGCGGCGGCGCCGTGCTGGTACGGGAGGTTCCTGCGGACATTGGCGCGGAGGACGTCTCCGCCACGCTGGAGGAGCTGGCGGAAAATCTGCGGACAGGCCGTTCGCCGGAGGAGCGGCGGGAAAACCTGCTGCACACCATGGCCTGCAAGGCCGCGATGAAGGGCGGATGGACCAGCGACCCCGCAGAGCTGCGGGTACTGGCGGAGAAGGTACAGCGCGGTGAGGTGCGCTATTGTCCCCACGGGCGGCCCGTGGCAGTAAAATTGACCAAGTACGAATTGGAGAAAATGTTCAAGCGGGCATAGCTCTTTCCATAGGACCGGGCCGGGGCACTCCTTCGCCGCGTGGAGAGGTGAATTGCCCCCCTCCCTCAAAGGGAGTCACCGCAAAAATAATTTTCATTTATCTTTCCGCCAAAGGCGGAGAAAACAGGGGCTTTGGTCCCTGTTTTCCGGAAGGAGGACCGTATGTCAAAGCGTTTTGTAAAAACTTACAGCCAGGGCCTTGTCGGCAGCGGCCTTGATATCTACGTGGATCGGGAAACCGGCGTCAGCTATCTCTACGCATGGTCCGGAGGCGGCGGAGGCCTGACGCCTCTGCTGGACCGGGACGGAAAGCCCGTCATCACCACCGTGTTGGATGAGGATTGACATGAAGCTGTTATTTATCGATTGCTGTATCAGCCAGCGGGGAGCGGGTTCCCGCACACGGGTGCTGGCGGGGGCCTTCCTCTCCGCCTTTCAGGGGACTCACCCCCAGGCGGAGATTGAGACCGTTGTCCTGGAGGCTCTGGACATCAAGCCCCTCCTTCCTCCCGCCCTGCGGGAGCGGGACTCCCTGGCGGAGGCCGGGGACTTCAGCGGGCCGGTGTTCGCCCTGGCCCGGCAATTCCAGCAGGCGGATAAAATCGTTGTTGCGGCCCCCTTTTGGGATCTGAGCTTCCCCTCCCTTCTGCGGATCTATATCGAGCACATCTCCGCCAACGGCCTGAGCTACCACTACGAGTCCGACGGCTGTCACGGGGACTGCCGCGGCGAGCGGCTGGCCTATCTCACCACCGGCGGCGATTTTGAGCGCCCTGAGAGCCTGGGGGTGCTGTATTGGAAGCAGCTGGCCGCCATGTTCGGCATTCCCCGGTTTGACTACGTGTTTGCCGGGGGATTGGACGTGGACCCCGCCCAGGCCGGACCGCTGCTGGACGCCGCCTGTGAGCAGGCACGGCGGCTGGGGCTGGACTTCTGATGGCGGAGAGGGTTCTCTGCGTGGTGGGTCCCACGGCCTGCGGAAAAACCACCTTGGGCATTCTGCTGGCAAAGCGGTACGGCGGCGAGGTGGTCTCCGCCGACTCTATGCAGATCTATAGGGGACTGCGCATCGGCACCGCCGCCCCCACTTCGGAGGAGATGGACGGCGTGCCCCACCACATGGTGGCGGTAGCGGAGCCGTGGGAGCAGTGGTCTGCCGCCCGGTACGCCCAGACCGCTATTCCCGTCATCGACGGCATTCTGGCCCGAGGAAAGCTGCCCATCCTGGTGGGCGGCACCGGACTGTGGCTGGACGCGGCGGTGCGGGGGCACGGCTTTGCCCCCGGCAGCGCCGGCGGAGAGGTCCGCCGCCATCTTCAGGAGCGGCTGGCAAAAGATGGCTCCGGCCCGCTTCTCTCGGAGCTGCGGCAGGTAGATCCGGAGTCCGCGGAACGGCTGCACCCATCGGACGAAAAGCGGATTCTCCGGGCGTTGGAGGTCTATCTGGAGACGGGAAAAACCATCTCCGCCCATAATGCGGAGACGGCGGCTCTGCCGCCGCGGTACGACGCCGTTTGGATCGGACTCCAATTTTCCAACCGGGAGGATATGAAAGCCCTGATCGACCGCCGGGTGGACGCCATGGTGGAACAGGGCCTTTTGGACGAGGTCCGCGCTCTGCTGGATCTGGGCCTGCCCCGAAGCGCCACCTGTATGCAGGCCATCGGGTATAAGGAGTTTCTGGAGGTCCTGGAGGGAACGCGGACGGAGGCGGAGGCCATTGCGGAGGTAAAGCTCCGCTCCCGCCAGTACGCCAAGCGGCAGCTGACCTGGCTGCGGCGGAATTCGGCCATCCACTGGATCTATTGGGAAAAAAAGCGGGATTTTGCGAAAGCCCTACGGATTTCGACGGAAATCTTGTCCGCTGCTGGCGTATTCTAGACCCAGGGCGGACATATAGAGGCTGTCCGCCACGAAAGAAAAAAGGAGCGGACAGTATGCAGACAAAAGCCAATTTGCAGGACATTTTTCTTCTCAGGGCCAAACGGGACAGGCTTCCGGTCACCATGTTTTTGATGAACGGCTTTCAAATGCGGGGCGTCATCACAGGGTTTGACGCCTTTGTGGTTGTCCTGGACAGCGACGGCAAGCAGCAGGTTATTTACAAGCACGCGATTTCCACCATCGCCCCGGCCAGACCCGTGGACCTGGCGGAAACGGAGAGCTGACGGCCCCACACCGGAAAATTCCAGCAGGCGCAAGGAGACACCATGAAAACCACCCCTCTCTCAACCAGAATATTGATGCTCTTGGTAGCTCTGGGCGTGGCCGCCTATTTCGGGTATCAGGCCCTTCGCTATCTGGACAACCCCCTCACCACCACCATGGCCTACGCCTACACGGTGGACAAGGTCGTCGATGTCTCCGGTTACGTGGTCCGCAGCGAGCGGATACTGGAGGACAATACCAGCGGCCTCCTGCGGCTGGCCAGGGCGGAGGGCGAGCGGGTCGGTGTGGGAGGCACGGTGGCGGCGGTGTACGCCGATCAGGCCTCTTTAGACCGCCAGGACCAGATTGACGCTCTGGAAAGCCGGATCGAACAGCTGGAGTACGCCCAGGGCGCATCCCTCAGCTATGAGGCCGCCGCCAAATTGGACAGCCAGATTGCCCAGAACCTTTTGGAGCTGCGAGCCGCCCTGGCCTGCGGGCGGCTGGACACGGTCACAAGCCACGGCGGCGAGCTGCGGGCGCTGGTGATGAAACGGGACTATACATATTCCGGCGACGGCCTGGACGGGCAGCTGGAGTCCCTCCGGCAGGAGCTGTCGGACCTGCGGCGCCAGTCAGCCGGCTCTGTCCGTCCGGTCACGGCCCCGGCCTCAGGGCTGTACTCCGCCGTGGTAGACGGCTATGAAACCGTACTGACACCGGAGGTCATTCAGGAGCTGACTCCCTCTCAGCTCAGCGCTCTCCAGCCGGACAGCACCGCCGTCTCCCGGGTGGGAAAATTGATTCTGGGAGACAATTGGTACTATGCCGCTTCCCTGCGGACCGGAGAGATTCGGGAGATCCAGGAGGCCGGGGACATCTCCATCCGGTTTTCCAAGGACGTGGACCGGGACCTGGATGTGGTCATCCAATCCGTAGGCTGGGAGGAAAACGGCCGCTCTGTGGTGGTATTTCAGGGGAAATACGATCTATCCCAATTGACGCTGCTGCGCCAGCAGAGCGCGGAGATCATTTTAAGCACCATGAGCGGCATTCGGGTGCCCCAAGAGGCCCTGCGGATCGTATCTCAAACCGTTACCGGTGAAGACGGCAGGGAGACCGAGACTCAGATCACCGGCGTATACTGCGTGGTGGGCGTAAAGGCCGTGTTTAAGCCTGCGGAGGTGCTCTACAACGGAGACGGCTTCGTCCTCCTGCGGCCCGCCTCCACGATAAAAAGCCGGATTCTGCGCTCCGGCGAAGAAGTCATTCTCACCGCCAACAATCTCTACGACGGGAAGGTCGTTGGGCAATGAGAGATTCGGCCCCGTCTTGAAACCGGCGGAGCCTCCAGATTGGAACCGGTTTTCCACCGGGGCGGTTTTCCCCTCCGGAATACGGCGGAGTTTAGGCCCTGTTTGAAAAATGGCGAAATGCACAGCGGCGAGAGATTTTTTCGCTGGGCGAGGCAAACATTTGCAGGAATACTTTGTGTATTTCAAAAATTTTTAACGCAGCACAGTGGAAAAAGATCCGCTGTTTGGGCGTTTTGACATTTTTCAAACAGGGACTAAGGAACGCCGCTGAAAAAACAGCGGCAAAGGTCCCTGTGCCGGCGTTTCGGCAATGGGAGACAAGGTCTGGGAAAGGATGGAGAACGCTCTATGTCTATCGCGGAAAATATCGCCCGGGTGCGGGCAGAGCTGGCGGAAGCCGCCAGGGAAGCGGGCCGGAGGCCGGAGGAGATTATTCTGGTAGGTGCCAGCAAGATGAACGGTGCGGCCGCCTGCCGGGAGGCTATCGCCGCCGGAATCGACGCCCTAGGGGAAAACCGGGTTCAGGAGATGGTAAAAAAGCTGGCGGAGAACGCCTATGACGGCGCGCCGCTGCACTTTATCGGCCATCTCCAGCGCAATAAGGTCAAGCAAGTGGTGGGGCGCGTGTCGCTGATCCAGTCCGTGGGTTCTTTGGAGCTGCTGGACGAGATCGAAAAGGCCGCCGCCCGGCAGAATTTCCTTCAGGATGTTCTGCTGGAGGTCAATATCGGCGGTGAGGAGGCCAAAAGCGGCTTTGCGCCTGCCGCCGTCTTTGCCGCAGCGGAAAGCGCCCTGTCCCGTGACCACGTGCGGGTACGGGGGCTGATGACCATTCCCCCCGCAGATGCCGATCGGCAAGCCAATATGCGGTATTTTCAGGAAGTTCACACACTTTATGTTGACATCAACGAAAATCTGTTCCATAATGAACTAAAGTATCTTTCCATGGGCATGAGCGGCGACTACGCTGACGCCGTCCGTGCCGGCGCCACTATGGTCCGAGTGGGCACCGCGATCTTCGGCGCCCGCGATTATAATTTATAATCGGAGAGCATGAATCATCCGGCGTAAAGCCGCCCCGGGGCGGGCTTTGGAAAATGATCTCGCGCGAATGCGCACTGAGGAGGCTTTGCCATGAGCATTATTGACGAACTGAAAAAGTGGACCCATCCCTATGAGGACGAGGATGACGACTTTGAGGAATTTGAAGAGCCGGCCCGAAAGGACGCCTTTGACGACCACCGCAGCAAATACGACGACCGCCGCAACAAGGTCGTCAACATCCATGCCACCACGCAGCTGAAAGTGGTGCTGGTAAAACCGGAGCGGTTTGAAAACGCCTCTGAGATCGCCGACCATCTTAAGGACAAGCGGACGGTGGTTTTGAATCTGGAGTCCACCAACAAGGACATCGCCCGCCGCCTGATCGACTTTCTCTCCGGCGTAGCCTATGCCGGAGAGGGTAAGATTAAAAAGGTGGCCGCCAATACATACATCATCACGCCCTACCACGTGGACATCGAGGGCGATCTGATTGACGAGCTGGAAAACAACGGACTCTACTTCTAAAGAGTAAAACCGCGCTGACAGGGGGTATTTCTGGAATGCTGACACCGCAGGAGGTCTCCTCCCACGCCTTTACCAAGGGCTTTATGGGCGGATACAACATGGCCATGGTGGATGAGTTTTTGGACGAACTCACCGATGACTACACGGCGCTGTACAAAGAGAACGCCGCGCTGAAGGCCAAGATGAAGGTACTGGTGGAAAAGGTGGAGGACTACCGCGCCACGGAGGACTCCATGCGCGCCACGCTGCTGACGGCCCAAAAGATGGCGGATTCCATTGTCCGCGAGGCCGAGGCCAAGCGAAACACGCTGCTGGCCCAGGCGGAGTCGGACGCCCGGGAGCGAATTGCCCAGATCCAGCTGGAGGTGGAGGCGGCGGAGGACCGCCTGCGCCAGGGACAGCGGGAGCTGGCCCAGTTCATCGCCGCCACGCAGAGCGTCTGCAATAAAGAACTGGAGTTTTTGGAAAGGCTTCCCCAGCTGCCGGTGGAAATCTCCGCGGCGGCGGTGCCGGTGCAGGAGATCGGGACCACGGTGGCGGCCTCTTTCGAGGAAAAGCCCCCTGAGGAGGCGGCCGCGGCGGAACCCGCCGCCGGGATTGCCGTACCGCCTGCGGGAGATCTCCCCGCTCCGCAGGCGCCGTATCCCGAGGGCGATCCCTTTACTCAGGATTCCAAAGACCCCCAGGACTCTATGGAGGTCACCCGCCGAATCAAATTTGACAAGCTGGACGACCTGAAATTCGGTCCCAACTACACCGGCGGAACTTAAACCGAAAATTTTTAAAAAGCGGCTCTAATTTCATTAGAGCCGCTTTTTTCCCGAGGAGGGACAGGCGTGAAAAAAACACAGCCCATCATCGCTTTTCTATACGACTTTGACAAAACCCTCTGCACCACGGATATGCAGGACTATGCCTTCATTCCCAGCCTCGGCATGACCCCGGCGGAGTTTTGGGAAAAGGCCAACGGCTTTGCCCGCCGCAACCGGATTGACGGCATCCTGGCCTATATGTACACCATGCTCCAGGAGGCAAAGCGAAAAAATCTGCCCTTTACCCGGGCAGATTTGGTGGACAAGGGGCGGGACATCGTGTTCTTTCCCGGCGTGGAGGGTTGGTTCCGCCGGATCAACGAGTACGGCCGGGAACTGGGCGTACAGGTGGAGCATTACATCATCTCCTCGGGTCTGCGGGAGATTATTGAGGGGTCTTCGATCAGCGGCGCGTTTCAGGAGATCTACGCCAGCGAGTTTTATTACGACGAAGCCGGCGTGCCGGTGTGGCCCAAACTGGCCGTAAATTTTACTGCAAAAACCCAATTTGTTTACCGGATCAACAAGGGCGTGCTGGACGTGTCCGATGACAAAACCCTCAATGATTCTATGCCTGACGACAGCAAGCGGGTACCCTTTACAAATATGGTCTACATGGGCGACGGTCTCTCGGACGTACCCTGCATGAAGATGATGCGGGCCTACGGGGGCCAGGCCATCGCGGTATATCAGGGCGGGAACCGGCAGGGTGTGGAGGACCTGCTGTCCAAGGGCCGGGTGGACTTTATCTTTCCCGCGGATTACAGCGAGGGAACCGCTTTGGACGCCACAGTAAAGCACATCATCCAGAAGATGTCTATCGCCGACCTGCTGTGGGAGGAAAACGCCCAGCAGCTGCGCATGATCGGCGGAGACGTGCTCCCCAACCAGGTGGGCTTATTCTAAGCCCGTGGGGTGCCCTGCGCGTCCAAGGGTCCGCGGGGCGGGAATAGAGACTGCTGAGAGAGGAACCCCGGCGGGGTTCCTCTCCTCTTTGGCTTTCGCGCTCCTAACCCGTGACTCCGGACAGAGAAAAAAAGATTTGATGCGGCGCGGCAGATCAGGACGGTTCCCCTGCCTTGAAAGGAAATTTCGGCAATCCACGGCGTTTTATATCCCTTCTCTCTTTACAAACGGTATCTCCTTTGGTAAACTATACCCTGCGTATTAAAGACTGTCTGTTTTTTTAATTCCCCCGAAAGGAGAGAGAACTATGGCATCTGAATTTTCACGGACGCTGTCCCTGCTGCGGCAGGAACGGGGCGTGTCCCAGCGCACTGCCGCCGGGGATCTGGGCATCTCCCAGGCGCTGTTGAGCCACTATGAAAACGGCACCCGGGAGCCGGGGCTTTTGTTTGTTGTCAAGGCCTGCGACTACTATCACGTCTCCGCCGATTTCATCCTGGGCCGCACATTGTCCCGGGAGGGCAGTATGCTGACCTCCGAGGAGATCTTAAATGCCGCCGAACCGGGTAATGTGCTGCAGGGCAGTATCTTGGCCACGCTTCAGAGCAAGCTGCTCTCCGGCGCCATAGGCGTGCTGTTTGGGCTTCTGGGTAAATTGGGGGACAAGGCCGCGGTCAACGCGGCTTCGGATTATCTCTCCAGCGCCGTCTACCAGCTCTACCGCCACCTGTACCGCGCCGCCGGAGCCAACGAGGCCTACTTCTCCCTGGACCCCGCCGCCTGTACCATGGGAATCGCCGGGGCAGACATGAAGCTCTCCGAGGCAAAATACGCCCGTGCCCTCCGCGGTCAGGCGGCGCAGAAGGCTGAATTTCCCAGCCTCAGCAGCCAGGCCCTGGCCGATGCCTATCCCGGCCGCTGTCAAGGTCTGACCCAGGTTCTCAGCGCCGCCGACGCCCGGCTCAGCGGCCTGACGGAAGATCCGCTATGAGCTTTCAGTCTCTGGGCTTTCTGGTGTTTTTGGCGGCCGGGGTATGGGTATGCCGCCTCTTAGAGGGATTTCGGCTCCGCCGGAGCAGTGCCTCCGCCGGATCTGCGGCGGAAAACGCCCTGCCCTTGACGCTTTTCAGCCTATTTTTTTACTGGCAGGGCTGCGGCGGCCTTCCGGACCTTCTGCCCATCGGAGCGGACCTACTGGTCACTTGGTCTGCCGTAAGATATCTCCAGTCCGGGAGAGAGCACCGGAAACCGGTCTTCGCGCTGGCGGCCGGCTGGCAGATCGCTGTACTGCTTCTCTATAAATACGCCGCGTTTTTCACAGGCGGGCGAGTTGCCATAGCTTCCTCTCCCCTGGGTCTCAGCTTTTTCACCTTTCAGCAGCTGTGGCTTTTGAAAGAAGTCTACGGCGGCGGCTTCACCTTAGAGCGGGGCTTGGGAAGCGGATATGTGCTGTACTCCCTCTTCTTCCCCACCGTGGTCTCCGGCCCGATCCTAAAACCGCAGAACTTCTTTCCCCAGCTGCGCCAAAAGCCTTCGCGGATGGAGGCGGGTGATTTTGCCGCGGGGCTGTACGCCCTCTCCCTGGGAATGGCCAAAAAGGTTCTCCTGGCAGATCCTCTGGGGACCGTGGTGTCCAACGGATGGGGGCTTGGAAACAGCTTGACGGCTCCCGCCGCCTGGGTGGTCATCCTGGGCTACACATTGCAGCTGTATCTTGATTTTTCCGGCTACTGCGACATCGCCTCCGGCTGCGCCCGTCTCTTGGGATTCCGCCTGCCCATAAATTTTGACGCCCCCTACCGTGCGCTCAGCGTGGGAGAATTCTGGAAGCGGTGGCACATTACCCTGACCGCGTTTCTGCGTGAATGCGTCTATATCCCGTTGGGCGGCAGCCGCCGGGGGACGGTGCGCACCTATATCAACATCCTGACCGTCTACCTGATCAGCGGTCTGTGGCACGGCGCCGGATGGACCTTTCTCGTCTGGGGCGGCCTCCACGGCCTGGCCCAGGTTGCCGAGCGGCTGTGGGATTCCCGGCGTGAGCGGGTGCCCAGGGCGCTGCGGTGGTGCTGGACGTTTCTCTTTGTGAATCTGGCCTGGGTCTTCTTTCAGGCGCCCTCCCTGCCTGCGGCGGGAATGCTGCTGCGATCCGCCGTCTGCGGCGGGCCGGGCCTGCCCCTGGAGGCTCTGGCAGCCGGAGCGCTGGACAGCGAGGCCACCGCCCTGCGGACGCTGCTGCCCTTTGCCGCCAAGGCGGTGCCGGGCCTGGTGCTGGCGGCACTCTTCACCATCGGACTGGCGGTATCGCTGCGGCGGCAGAGCGCCGCCCGGCAAATGGAGAACTTCCGGCCCAGCCCCGGAAAAGCGGCGGCCTGCGGCATTCTTCTAGCCTGGTCGGTGCTTTCCTTCTCCAGCGCCGCCACATTTATTTATTCGAATTTTTAAGGGGGACGGATGGCTTTGAAAGACGCAAAACAGCGCTGGGCAGCTGTTCTTCTGGCCGTCACGGCAGGCATTTTGATTTTATGCGCCGCCGCCGTGCGGTTGGTGGATCCCTTCTTTCACTATCGCGCTCCCGACCCGGCGGGAGAGGTCTGGTTCGATCAGCGGGCGCAAGGAGCGGGCCTGCTGCGCAGCCAGGAGTACGAGACCATTTTAATGGGGTCCTCCCTGGCCGCCAATTACCGCCCCTTCTGGTTTGATGTGTTCTACGAGACCTCCACGGTAAAGGTCACCTTCCCCAACGGCGGCTTTCGAGAATTCGGACAGGCCCTGGCCTATGCCAACACCCGCCAGGACGTAAAACGGGTCATCTTCGGCCTGGACCCCAACCTCCTCTCCCGCAGCCCGGCGGAGGAGCCGGACCAGCTGCCCCTGTATCTCTATGACGATGATCCATGGAACGACGGACAGTACCTTTTAAACAAGGACGCCCTGCTGCGCTCGGCCTACACGGTGCTGAAAAAAGCCCAGGGAGAGACCCAGACGCTCCAGGACGCCTTCGTTTGGGATGGAAACGTGTCCTTCAACCGGGAGGAGGCCTTGGGGGGGTACGAGAGGCCGGAGCATCGGGAGGAGGCAAAGCCCGCATACAGCTTTCGGGAAAACTACCTGGCCAATCTAAAGGAGGTCACCGGCTGGCTGCAGCGCTACCCGGATACGGAGTTCATCTTTTATTTCTCGCCCTACAGCATTCTCTTCTGGGACAAAATGGACCGCCTGGGGGAGACGGAGGCAGTGTTTGCCATGCTGGACGAGGTGACGGAGGTGCTGCTGGAATACGGCAATGTGGAACTGCAATTTTTTATGGATGACAAGCCGGTCATCACGGACCTGGACAACTATGCCGACCACATCCATGTGGCGGGCCGGGTCACCTACCAGATGTCCCGGTCCATGCCCACCGGCGAATACCGCCTGACGGCAGAAAA
Organism: uncultured Oscillibacter sp.; assembly: GCA_910588005.1. Lineage (GTDB taxonomy): Bacteria > Bacillota > Clostridia > Oscillospirales > Oscillospiraceae > Oscillibacter. The sequence continues at coordinate 8,912 of CAJUQM010000008.1, read as the reverse complement.
CCGCCGGGAGCGGCTGAGCGCGCTGCGGGAGTTTGTGATAAACTATGATTATGCGGGCATCTTTGCCCCCGGTGAGGGGGCGTGAGTGCGCCGCCGGCGCGGGGTAGGGGTGTTCCCGCCCTGGCGGGCGGGGGAGATTTCAGCCACGAAGATGGCTGGGCTTTGCACCCCCCCATTTCTCTTTTCTCTGTCTTGCCAGAGAAAAGAGAGGCGCCGGGCACGAATTTGACCGCAAGGGTCAAATTCGCCCAAATACGGGGGCCGGCCGGGACCAGTGCCAATGTGAATTGCCGGCCCTCTACCGGGTGCGGCTGACAGTGTACCTTGCGGGGGCGCTCCGCCGCATTTGGAAGTACCTCCGAGGGTGTTGCTGCTTTGACGCAAGGCCCCCAGCGCCGCTTCCCGCGCTTCGCGCATAGCCGGTCCCGTTTGGGGTGGGATTCTGCTCCTATTCCCTCGGAAGACCCCAGCCTGTCCGCAGGCCCAGGAGGGAGGCGTGGATGGCTGTAAATTCCTGTGTCTTCTTGAAGCTGGTCACAAGGTCAGGTTCCAAACAATTTTCCAGCAGTGATAAATTCATCTCATAATCTTCCTGTGAGGCACTTTTTATCTGCGGACCAATATAATTCGCATACAGCCATTTCATAAAATCCGACACAGCGAACACCTCCTATAGTTTGTCTATGGCCAACATATCACATAGTATAGTTTGTGTCGAGGGGGTATCTTATGGAGATTGTAATTAACACCCGGCTAAAAGAGCTGCGCAAGGAGAAGAAAGAAACGCAAGTAACAGTTGCGGCAGCCATTGGCGTTACAGAGCAATACTATCAAAAATTAGAATACGGTGAAAACCTGCCAGGTATTGAAAACACCTGGAAATTGGCGGACCATTTCAACGTGACCATCGACTATCTGGTAGGCCGCACAGACGAGCGTTAATTCCCACCAGGCGGTAGACGCAGTTCTACCCAAACGTGCCCATCTATGCGCGAAGCGCGGGAAGAGAAGAACGTCTATGCGTCAACGCACCAAAACACCTTCAGCGGCACCCGCAAATGCGGGTGAGCGCCCCCGGGCGGTACGCTGTCAGCCGCACCCGGCAGAAGGCCAGCAATTCAACCGGGCACTGGTTCAGGCCAGCCCCCGTAACTTGGGCGCAATTTGACCCTTGTGGTCAAATTCGTGCCCCAGCGTCTTTTGATTGGGGGTCCCCGCCGGAGCCAAGCGAAGCGGGTCCGGTGGGGAGAGGAGGCGCAAGGGAGCGGGCGCAGTTTTCGCCACAAGGCGGAAACGAAGCTTAGCGGACTTTGCGACGACGAGGACCGTGCACGGCCATCCCCATGGCTGAATCCCACCCCGCCCACGCCCGAGGCGTCCCCCCTGCAAGGGCGGATTCCACAGGAGTACAATTCCCTCGATACCCACCGGGTATCAAATAAGGAGGCCTTTTAATATGGCAAACCAATCCAACATTCGAAATTTCTCTATCATCGCCCACATTGACCACGGAAAGTCCACGCTGGCGGACCGGCTGCTGGAAAAATGCGGCGCCGTCTCCCAGCGGGAGATGGAAAGCCAGCTCCTGGACAATATGGACCTGGAGAAGGAGCGGGGCATCACCATCAAGGCCCGGGCCGTGCGGCTGAGCTACACCGCCGCCGACGGGGAGACCTACGCCCTGAACCTCATCGACACCCCCGGCCACGTGGACTTCAACTACGAGGTCTCCCGCTCCCTGGCCGCCTGCGAGGGGGCCGTGCTGGTGGTGGACTCCACCCAGGGCGTGGAGGCCCAGACCCTGGCCAACACCTACCTCGCCATGGAGCACGACCTGGAGATCCTTCCCGTGTTCAATAAGATCGACCTCCCCGCCGCCGACCCCGCCAAGGCCAAGCAGGAGGTGGAGGACATCATCGGCCTGCCCGCCCTGGACGCGCCAGAGATCTCCGCCAAAATGGGGATCAACATCGACGCCGTGCTGGAGGACATCGTGAAAAATGTCCCGCCTCCCTCCGGGGACGTGAACGCCCCTCTGAAGGCCCTGATCTTCGACAGCCAGTATGACAGCTACCGGGGCGTCATCGTATATATGCGCCTGACAGAGGGGCGGCTGCGCACCGGCCAGCAGATAAAGATGATGGCCTCCGGCGCCAGTTACCAGGTGGTGGAGTGCGGGCACCTGCTGCCCCTGGGCCTGGAACCCTGTGAAACATTGGAGGCCGGAGAGGTGGGCTACTTCACCGCCTCCATCAAAAACGTGAAGGACACCCGTGTGGGCGACACGGTCACCGACGCGGCGGCGCCTGCGGCGGAGGCCCTGCCGGGCTACCGCCCCGTCCAGCCCATGGTCTACTGCGGCATCTACACCGAGGACGGGTCCAAGTACCCGGACCTCCGGGACGCCTTGGAAAAACTCCAACTGAACGACGCCTCCCTCAGCTTTGAGCCGGAGTCCTCCGTGGCCCTGGGCTTTGGCTTCCGGTGCGGCTTTTTGGGGATGCTCCACATGGAAGTCATTCAGGAGCGGCTGGAGCGGGAGTTTGATTTGGATCTGGTGACCACTCTGCCCTCGGTGATCTACAACGTCTACAAGTCCGACGGGTCCATGGTGGCCGTAGACAACCCCCACAACTATCCGGACCCCTCCTCCATCGAGCACGCAGAGGAACCCTATGTCAAGGTCTCCATCATCTCCCCCAACGAGTATGTGGGCAATATCATGCCCCTGTGCCAGGAGCGGCGGGGAGAGTTCAAGGACATGCAGTATCTGGACACTCATCTGGTAGAACTCCACTACCAGATGCCCTTAAACGAGATCATCTACGATTTTTTTGACACGCTCAAGGCCAATACCCGGGGCTACGCCTCGCTGGACTATGAGCTGTCGGGCTACCGCCCCAGCGAGCTGGTAAAGGTGGACCTGCTCTTAAACGGCGACCAGGTGGACGCCTTGAGCTTCATCGCCCACAAGGACAAGGCCTATCCCCGGGCCAGGAAGCTGTGCGAGAAATTAAAGGAGAACATCCCCCGCCAGCTTTTCGAGGTCCCTGTCCAGGCGGCCATCGGCGGGCGGGTCATCGCCCGGGAGACGGTGAAGGCCATGCGGAAAGACGTATTGGCCAAGTGCTACGGCGGCGACATCACCCGGAAGAAGAAGCTGCTGGAAAAGCAGAAGGAGGGCAAGAAGAAAATGCGCTCTCTTGGCTCCGTGCAGATTCCGACGGAGGCGTTTCTGGCGGTTCTTAAGCTGGATGAATAACGGCGTAAAACCTTCTGCTCGCCGGTTTCACTGTGCAGGGGCGGACACATGCGTCCGCCCCTTTCCTCATGATAGGCACTTGCAGGAAAAGGGCGGACACAGGTCCGCCCTTTTGGTGGCTTGATGGAACGCCTGGTTTGTTGAAGGACGGGCCTCTGGCAATCACCGGTATGATTCCTCCAGCTCCCACGTCTCCCCCCAATCCCGGGAGACCACTTGACAGTATTCCGTCCCGTCCCCGGCGTCCCGGCAGAGGTCGATAGAAATCTCATCTCCGGAATGGGAAATGCTGTACGCCTGCCAGCTGTCCGGATCATCCGGCAGGAAAAAACCGGCCTGTTCCCAGCTCTCCCGCCCAGGCCTCCAGAGGTACCTGCTCCTGGGGGACATACAGCTCCAGCGCGTCCTCCGTCAGACGGAGATCCCCCTCGATCCACGTCTCTGGCCCGGACTCGTCGATGACCGCCCAGCCCCCCACCAGGATCTTCACCGGAAGGCCCCGCTCCCCCCAGTTCTCCAGGTCCCCGAAGGGCAGTCCCACAATGGGGAGACGCTCCGCCAGCAGGGACATCATCTCCACTTGGTACACTGTCCCGTCCCGCAAAAAGGCGCAGGTGACGAACTGCCCGCCGTGGTAGTTCCAGATCAGCTCCGTCACCCCGTCGCCGTTGACATCCCGCTCCAGCACATCGTTGGAGCAGCCCATCAGCAGACGGGGCACGCCGGTCTCATCGAAGACGTAGTAGTCGTGGGCGGTGTAGGCCGCACCCCGGGGCGCCTCCACGCAAAAGCCGTTTTGGTCCAGCACGTTGGAGAAGGGCGTCACACCGTAGCCGCCCTCATACCCGCTGTACTCCGCGGCAAACCGCAGCAGCCTGTCCCCCTGATGAATGGCCCAGTGCTTTTCGTACCGGGCGTCCTGGTCCCCCGGGGCTTCCGGGTCTGCCGTGTGGTCCGGACGCCAATAGCACACCACCCGGGTGCCTCCCGGCAGCGTCTCGTCGCACAGCACCTCTCCCATGGTGTCCAGCCCCGCCGTATCCGGCTCCATAGACCGCCAGGGCACATACGGTTCCAAGTCTGCCAGCGGGACGGTGAGGGCCGCCGCATATTCCCGGGGCGCGCAGTCCGCCGCCTCCTCCACCGGCGGGGCCTCCGGGATCTCCGCCGGTGCGGCGCACCCGGCCAGCAGCAGCCCACAGCAGATTGCAGCCAAACAGTGTCTCATAAAAATCCCCCTTTTCCCCGCCATTATACACGGGAAAAAGGGGGATTTCTTTACAGTCCGGCAACAAACCGGTTAAAATACGGTAAAAGGGCTGACAGCTTCTGTCTCTCACACGCTCTCCAGCGTCACCAGAAGGAGATTCTCCTCCCGGTCCAGCCAGGACCAGCGCATCCTCTTCTCCTGGGGCACATCCGCGCCGAGACTTCCGGTGTACTCGTAGACCTCCTGCGTCTCCAGACGCTCCAAAGCGGTTTGCAGCCGCGCCGCCTGCCGGAAAGCAGAGCGTTTTCGAGAGGGAGCCTGGCTGCCCAGATACTGGGCAGCCACGGTGCGGTACGGCACCGCATCCCGCGGCGTGTCCTTGCTGTAAACCCGGCAGAGGCCTGTGGCGGCGTCCACCGTCAACACAAAGTCGTAATCCCGCTGGATGAGAGCCTTCAGCAGCCCCTCCCGCCGGCGATGGCCGCTGATATCGGTGATCGTGCAAAATGCGGTAAAGGCCAGGGTCTCCGGGTCCTCCGCCAGCTCCACCGCAGTGCGGACCCACGCAGATCCCCTTCCGCCGCCCAGAGAGAAGCGGTGCTCCAGCTCCACATAGACGGTACCGCCCCGAAGGGCGTCCAGCAGCGGCTGCCGGCGAAACTTTTCGTCAAACTCCCGCCGCTGATCCTCATCCGGCACATTGTCCCGCAGGTGGCGGAGACAGGCGTCCGCCGTGTTTCCAAAAAGCACGCCGGAGAGGTAGCGGCTGCTGGCTTTGGCATCTTTGATCCGGTCTGCGGAGAGGTCCAGCCGGATAACCGTCAGCACGCCCGGGGCCAGCTTTTTCTGCCTTGCCGCCAGGGCCTGGAACCGCAGGGCGCAGATCTTGCTCTGGGTCACGTCCTCCGCCTTGCCTAACAGGCGGCAGACGCCGCCCATATTGTCCATCAGACTCACCCAGGAGATCCGGCACCACCGCCAGCCCTGGCCGTCGTAGTCCGCCCGGTATTCCAGCGTCTCCGTGCCGGGACGGGCCAGAAGGCGCTTAATCATGGCCGCGCGGCGGCCCCGGTCCTCCGGGTGGATGACCTCCTCACTCTCCCCGGAGGCAAGATACTGCTGCGCTACATGCTGAACCTGGCGGCTGGCCCCGTCATGGCGCTTGGTCCGGGCCACATCCTCAATGGGGTCATAGTCAAAGCTCAGCATTCGGGACTGGTCCAGCATCAGCTCACACAGCTGCGCCCGGAACCGCACCTCCTCCGAGGCCTCCCGCTCCTGGGTGATGTCAAAACAGGCGGCATAGATCAAACCCGCGCCGTCTCCCCGGCTGTGCCAGGCCACGTCCAGGGCCGCCCACAAAAGCCGGCCCCCTTTTGCCCGCAGGCGGCAGATGTGGTGCAGCGGTCTCTCCGCCGCCCTGGCCTGCTCCACAGCCGCCAGGAGCGTCTCCCGGTCCGCCGGCAGCACCCGCCACAGCGGGTTGGCGGCCAGGCGGCGGCCCAGCTCCGGCAGGGAATACCCCAGCAGCTGGGAGAGGCCCCGGCCCAGCCGCACAGGCAGAACCGGCCCTTCCGGCGTATCCCGCCGGAACAGGCACAGTGCGGCGTCCAAACCGTCGAAGAGAAGGTCCAGCTCCTCCTGTGCGTCTGCCAGCTGCCCCTGCGCCTCCTCCAGCCGGGTCTGAGTCTGGTGGGTCCTCTGGGCGTCCAGCAAAATGGCGTAAAAGGAGGCGGCCCCCTCCCGCCGGGCCTGAACCTCCGCCCGCAGCTCCACCCACAGCGGATCCTGATCCCGCCGCAGCAAGCGGAAGCTGTGAGCGGTCTGGCGGTCCTCCCTGGCGGCATCCAGAAGGGCCTGCAGCAGCTCCGGCCGGTCCTCCGGCTCCACCAAAACATCCAGGTCGGCGCAGCGGTCCAGCAGCTCCCGGCGGCTCCAGCCGGTGAGGGTGCACAGTCCCGGGGTAAAGGAGAGGCACCGGACTCCCGCCCGGCTCAGCTCCAGGGACAGCACGGCCCCCGGCAGGTTCTCCGCCAGGAAACGGGTGTGCTCCCGGGAGGAGTTCTCCCGCATCAGCTCCAGAACGCAGGCGGCAACGCCGTACTGCGGCTGGTAACAGGTGACTTTGATCTTCCTATTCAGCGCCGTGGTGTAAGAAAAGGAGGCGGCGGAGCCGGAGAAAGCCACATCCCGCAGGGGTTCCAGCGCCTGCAGCGCCGCGGCGGGGAACACGTGGGTGAACCTCCGGCGGTGCAGCTCCTCTGCCGGCAGGCCCAATAGGGCCGCCGCCGCGCCGTTGGTAAACTGGCAGACAAGGTCCACCATCTCCCCCTCTCCGTTGGTAATGACCTCCGCCAGCATGAAGGGGATGCGGCTGTCCCGAAAGGGCTTTGAAAATTTGTCCAGACGCTTTGCCACGGCGGACCCTCCCTCTCAACTTTTTGTCGTATTTTGCATTATAGCGAAAAAGCGGCCGCTTCGCAACCATTCCGGCCCACGGAAAAAATTTTCATATCTGCTCTTAATTTTTTCCTCCCACCGCCGATGTTACCAGTAGTGAGCGGAACGGATCCCGCTTGCGGCGGTTTCAAACGGTTTGCGCAAGCCGGTTGAAATAATATAGCGTCCCCTGTCTCCCTCTTTAGTTCCGGCCGGCAGCAGATGGAGACGGCGGCGCGAAACACTTTGAGCCGGGTGAAAGGATTTGCCCGGAAAATTTGAAAAGGAGATTCATTATGCGTATTCAACATAATATTATGGCGATGAACGCCTACCGCAACTACAACACCAACACCTCCGCGCTGAGCAAGAACCTGGAAAAGCTCTCCTCCGGCTACAAGATCAACCGCGCCGGCGACGACGCCGCGGGCCTGGCCATTTCCGAGAAGATGCGCGCCCAGATCACCGGCCTGAACGCCGCCCAGAAGAACGTCAAGGACGGCATCTCCCTGGTAAAGACCGCCGAGGGCGCCATGCAGGAGATCCAGGACATGCTCAACCGCATGGACTACCTCGCCACCCAGTCCGCCAACGGCACCTATGACAACGACGTGGACCGCGCCAACCTGCAAAAGGAAGTAGATGCCCTCAAGACGGAAATCAACCGTATCGCCGACAGTGCCAACTTCAACGGCATCAAACTGCTGGACGGCTCCCTGTCCAAGACCGGCAAGGCTTCTTCCGCCAATTTTGACGGCTGGGATTCCATCAAGGGTTCCCTGGCCGCTGGTATCACCGACGTGGCCGCCACCGCCTCCACCTCTAAGCTGAACCTGGCGAAGCAGGCTGCTGGTGGTGTTGACATTGATGAGGGGTCCACCATCAGTTTCACGATTGGTATGTCCGATGGTAAGTCCTACGAGTTCACTGCCACCGCAAAGCTTGATGCCACTGACAACACCAAGTATATTTGGGTGGACCAGGACGGCAATGAGCTGACCGACCCCAAAGCGCTTACTGGCGCGAAAGGCACTGACGCGGAAATTGGCGGCGTGATCGAGAAGCTGGTGGCGAACAGCGAGCTGGGCGAGACCTTCAATGTCAAGTATGACACCAACACCCTGACCCTGACCGCCAAGGAGAAGGGCGCCGGTCCCGCGATTGTCACCTCTGTCGACATGACGGCAGCTAAGAGTGATGGAACCACCATGCTGCTGGCTTCCAATGCCGCCGAGGGCCGCGCCGCTGTGGACGCAACCACCAAGGCTGGCGAGGACGCTTACCAGGCCCTCGACCTGTCCAAGGCCCTGGTCCTTGACCATAAAATTGACAAGACCTCTCTGGAGAAGGCCACCTTTGAGATCAACGGCGAGAAGTTCGTCTTTGTGGAAAAGGGCGCTGTGACCGACGAGAACATCGCCAAGATGAAGGAGGCCGGGATCGAGCACTGGGTGGAGCTTGGTACTGCGAGCGCGAATGCTGGCGATGGTCCTAAAAACACCGACATTGCCGAGATGGTCAAGAAGATCAAGCACGCCACCGGCCTGGATGTGGAAGCGGGTAAGGTTGACGCCGGTGCATGGTCTGTCAGCGCCACTGCGACCGAGAATACCTTCATCCGCATCAAGGACGGCGCTGGCACCAAGGAGGGTGGCGGCCTGACCCTCCAGCTCGGCGATACCCCCGATGAATACAACCAGATGAAGGTCTTTGTGGGCGATATGCACACCAAGGCGCTGGGCATTGCCGACCTGAACATCAGCAATCAGGAGGGCGCTGCCGCCGCTATTGAGACGATCCGCAACGCCATCAACAACGTCTCCTCCGTCCGCGGCGACCTGGGCGCGGTCCAGAACCGTCTGGAGCATACCGCCAACAACCTGAGCGTCATGGCGGAGAACATCCAGGATGCCGAGTCCACCATCCGCGACACCGACGTTGCCGAGGAGATGATGGCCTACACCAAGAACAACATCCTGATCCAGTCCGCCCAGGCCATGC